>CANQGC010000260.1 GCA_947600345.1 uncultured Clostridia bacterium | reverse complement strand
GCCTCGCTTTTGTTCCTTCTATCGTTCAGCAAACCCTGCTCCCTCTTTTGATTGCAGGGTTTGTCAGTGATCTGAGGCTCCCCGCCTGGGGGAGCCTTTTCGATGCGGAAGGCGCCGGATGCGCCCGGCGCTGCGCCGGCGGTTCAGCTGAGCAGATAGGCCCGCAGGTCCTCGACGCGGTCGAAGCAGGGCACGCCCGCCAGATCCTCCATCTCCTCGCGCCTGCGGAAGCCCCAGGAGACCCAGGCGGCGGCGCAGCCCGCGTTGCGCGCGGTTTGGATGTCCACCGCGCTGTCGCCGATGTAGATCGCGCGCTCCGGCGGGACACCGAATCGCTCCATCATCCGCAGGGCGGCGGTGGGGTCGGGCTTGCGGGGCGTGGATTCGCCCTCGCCTGCGGCGGCGTCACAGAGGCCGGGGAAGTGGATGCGGCAGAGGTTCTGCAGCGCGGCGTCGAACTTGTTCGAGTTGATGCCCACCCTGATCCCGGCGCCGCGGAGCGCGCCCAGCAGCTCGGGGATTCCGGGGTAGGGTAGCGTGCAGTCGTCGATGTGCTCCCGGTAGCGCGCCTTGAAGTCGGCGAGCACGGAGGCGCGCTCGGCCGCATCCGTGCCCTCCGGCACCGAGCGGGCGATCAGGTTCGCCACGCCGTTGCCGACGAATCGCCGCGCCTCGTCCAGCGTGCGCTCGGGAAAGCCGTGCAGCGCAAGCGCGTAGTTTACGGCGTTGGCGAGGTCGCGCAGTGTGTTGAGCACCGTACCGTCCAGGTCGAAGATCACAAGATCGTATCTCATTCCGACATTCATCTCCGCGTTTGTATGTTCCGTATCAATATAGCAGATGCCGCGCTTAAAAGCAAGCGCTTCCGGGCAGAATTTCCGGGTATACTTGCCAATGGCGCTGCGTTGTGATACAATAATAAATGGAAGATTAGTTATTTGTGGAGGGATGGCCGTATGGACGCCTATCGGGGACTCGCGGCCGTCTACGACCTGCTGACGGACGACTACGACTATCCCGCCTGGGCGGACTACTACCTGGCGCTTCTGCGGCGCGCGGGCGTGGCGCCGGAGTCGCTGTGCGACTGCGCCTGCGGCACGGGTTCGCTGAGCGCGGAGTTCGCGGGCAGGGGCCTGCGGGTCACCGGCGTGGACATCTCGCCGGAGATGCTGGAGGTCGCCGCCGCCAAGGCGCGAGCGCGCGGCCTGCAGATTCGCTTCGCCTGCCAGGACATGGCGAAGCTGGCGCTGCCGAGGCCGGTGGACGCCATCGTCTGCGGCTGCGACGGCGTGAACTACCTGACCACGGACAACCGCGTCCGCGCGTTCTTCCGATCGGCGCGCGAGGCCCTGCGGCCGGGCGGCGCGCTGGCCTTCGACATCTCGTCGCCCCACAAGCTGCGGGACGTGCTCGGCGACGCCTTCTACGGCGAGGAGCGCGACGAGGTTGCCTACCTCTGGCAGAATTCGCTGGAGGGGGACGTAGTGACCATGGACCTGACCTTCTTCCTGCGCGAGGCGGACGGCCGCTACCGCCGGGAGGCGGAGACCCACCGCCAGCGCGCTCACGAGCCGGAGCACTTGGCGGAGCTGCTGCGGGAGTGCGGCTTCGGGAGGATCGAAATCTTCGGGGATCAAAACTTTGCCGCGCCGGGGCCGGAGGAACTGCGCGTTCACCTGCTCGCCGTGCGCGAATGAGAGGATGTTATATCGCATGGAAAACCGGCATCCGGACGGACTCTACGACATCTCCCTGCTGGGGGGCCAGGCCCGGGCGATCCTGATCGAGAGCACGAACCTGGTGCAGCGGGCGATGGATACGCACCACCTGTCCCGCGTCGCCACGGCGGCGCTGGGCCGGACGCTCAGCTGCGCGGCGATGATGGGCAGCATGCTCAAGGGCGACGGCGAATCGGTCAGCGTGCAGATCAAGGGCGGCGGGCCCATCGGCACGGTGCTGGCCGTGGCCCACGGAAACCTGGACGTGAAGGGCTACGTGGACAACCCCGGCGTCGACCTGCCCCGCACCGGCCCCAAGCTGCCCGTGGGCGCGGCGGTGGGAAGGGACGGCAAGATGACCGTCATCAAGGACATGGGCATGCGCGAGCCCTACGTCGGCCAGACGCACCTGGTCTCCGGCGAGATCGCCGAGGACTTCGCCATGTACTTCACCGCCTCCGAGCAGACGCCCTCGCTGGTGTCGCTGGGCGTGCTGGTGGATGACGAGCGGGTGCGCAGCGCCGGCGGGCTGATCGTTCAGATGATGCCCGGCGCCAGCGAGGCGGCCATCGCCTCCGTGGAGCAGAGCGCGCCCATGTTCCGGGATATTTCCGGCACGATGCAGGAATACCATTTGGAGGGCGCGGTGCAGCAGCTTCTGCTCCACCTGGAGCCTGAGATCCTGGCGAGGCGCGTGCCGCGGTGGCGCTGCGACTGCAGCCGGGAGCGCATCGAGGGCGTGCTGGTATCCCTCGGCGCGGAGGAGCTGAAGGACATGATCGAAACCCAGCGCGGCGCGCAGGTGGACTGCCACTTCTGCCTGAAGCGCTACAAATTCAACGCGGAGGAGCTGTCGGCGCTGCTGGAGGCGGCGACGGCCCGGGAGGAGAAATGAAGCACGATCCCAAGGTCGTCCCATTCAACCGAAGCGCGGCGTACGTGCACCACCGGGCGCTGAAGAACATGCGCTCGAACAATCCCATCGACGCGCTCGAGCTGATGCGCCATGCCGTGGAGCACTCGCCGGACAACCGGGAGTATCTGCTCGATCTCGCGGAGATGTACTGCGAGCTGGGCCTGCACGAGCAGTCGAACCGCATCCTGCTGGACATACTGGCCGGAAAGGACGCGCCCGCCGAGTGCTACTACGGCCTGGCGCTGAACCAGTTCGGTCGGAACGAGCTGGAGTCCGCGCGGCAGGCGCTGGGGCTGTACGACCGCTACGCCTCCGACGGCGACTACCTGGAGGACGCGGGCAACCTGCGCGCCGAGATGGACTTCTACGACGCCATGCGCCGCCCGATGAACCGCAAGGCCGGGCGGGCGGAGCACATCGCCGCCCGCGCCTGCGACGCGCTGCGCGCCGAGGATCCGGAGCGCGCCTGCCGCCTGTTCCGCCGGAGCCTGGAGCTCAACGGGGATCAGGATGAGATGCGCGCCCTGTACGCCATGGCGCTCCGGCTCAACGCGGACGCGGAGGAGGCCCTGCGCCAGGCGGAGCTCTGCGCCGCAAGGCCGGAGCCCAGCGTGCGCGCCGCCTGCGTGGCCGCCCAGGTGTTCTGGATGTGCGACCGCCCGGAGGAGGCCCGGGAGCTGGCGCGGCGGGCCATCGACCAACACCCCGCGGGCGTGGAGCTCCGCCTGCTGATATTCGCGCTTTCGGAGCTGGAGATGTACCAGGAGGCCGCGGACGCGGTGAAGCTGGCGCTGCGGGAGACGCCACTGGATAAGGCGCTATTGCACCTGCGGGCCGTCACGCTTCACCGCACGGGCGCGCCGGACAGCGCCGTTGAGGGCTTCTGGCACCGCATCCTCCGCATCGACCCGGAGGACAGCGTGGCGCGCTTCTACCAGGAGGCCGCCGCCGAGGGGAAGCTCGACGAGGTGGGCTGTGAGCTCACCTATGAGGTGCCCGGCGAGGAGTACCGCCGCAGGATCGCCGGCATCGCCGACTGCCTGAGCCACGGCCTGGACGTGGCGGTCAAGCGCTGGCGCGAGGATCGCCGGTTCCGCTCGGTGCTCAACTGGGCGGCGGGCAACGGCGAGGAGAGCTGCGGCCGCGCCGCGGTGATGATCATCGCCTCCGCCAACGATTCGGAATCCGAGAGCACGCTGCGGGAGCTGTTCTACCGGGGCGACGTTCCCATGAGCGTGAAGCTCCACGCGCTGGTGTTTCTGCGCCTGCGGGGCGCGCGGCTCAAGCGCATACTGCCGCCGGGCATGAGCCTGCGCGACGGCATGGTGGCCGAGCCGGAGGCGCTGCTCAAGCAGCTTCCCGTGGGCGAGCGCCAGCTGATTCGCCTGGCGGCGGACGTGCTGGAGGTGGAGTACGGCGTGCGCGCGCTCTCGCCGCTGACGGCGCTGTGGTGCGCCTACCGCGAGGTATGCGCGTCGGAGCTCGATCCGCTCATCAGCACCCAGGAGGCGGCCGGGGCACTGGCCTGGAACTATCTGCTGCGCCACGGGCAGAGGCCCACGGTGGAGCGCCTTTCGAGGATGTTCGCCTGCAAGGGGCGCAGGCTGGTCTACTACGCGCGCCGCATGGCGGATCTGCTGGACAGGGGAGGTACGATGGAGTGAAGATCGTCGATTTCGACGCGAAGTTCTTTGAATTCGCCCGCGCCTGG
>CANQGC010000259.1 GCA_947600345.1 uncultured Clostridia bacterium | reverse complement strand
CTGACCGCCGGCTCTGACCTCTGGCTCCGGAAATCTTTCGTCCGTCACAGTTGCTCTTTACAGAAAATCTTGAATACCACCAATCGGTGGATCAGCCACCGCTTGTACCCGTCCGGCATGTCTCCCTCGTAAGGCTTTCCGATGATCACCGTGCTGGGACTGGGATTGCAATAGACGCCCTGGCGGATTTCAACTCCCTCGCCCTTACTGACAACGCCGTTCGCCTCGAGCCGCTCAAGCGATTCCATGATGCCTCCCGTGGTAAAGCGCTCGTTGAGCTTCTCGAACGTGATAATGCCGTCGTTCAGGTCGGACAGCGCCTCGAGCAACTTGTAGTCGTAGTCGATCAAACGGGGTTTTCTTTTCATGGGTTCATCTCCTCTCAGGCGGATAGGTTGGGTGCGTAGGTCGGTTTGTCCTGCTTGTCATGCGGTCTCGGTGGCATTGGCGTCAACATCTTCACTGTAGAACAGATCTTGGACGCTCACGTTGTAGTAGTTCGCTATATGGATCTTGATGTTGTCCTCCGAAATGCGCATGCCGTTCTCGTACATTGCGATTGCCTGTTTCGTCACGCCTATCGCTTCTCCGACCTCACGGCGAGATCGAGTACCGCACAATTTTGTGTCAACGCTTATATCACACAATACGCTTACTAAAAAGTCAACAGTTTGTTTCGTATTTAAGTATTACGCTTTGTTGACAATTAAAACAAAGTGTGATATTATTGTGTTGAGGTGATTGAAATGGTTGATACTGGGCATCAAATTGCCCATGCGCGAAAATTGAGGAAGCTCTCCCAAGCGCAACTTGCAAATCGTTTGTCTTGTACCAAACAGACGATTAGCAATTATGAACGAGGGATAAGGAAACCTGACATTGATACATTGAAACTCATTGCCGTAGTATTGGATTTCCCCGTTGCATCATTGTTGGGCAGTGAAGATTTCAAACAGGCTGAGAATAATCCGGAAATCATACCTTCTCAAACGGTCAGAGAATACGAACATGAAATCGCGTTAGATCAACAGTGGAAGTCGGAAGCTGATATCTCAAATGCAAGGCTCTCTGGAATTATGGCATTATCAAATTCTGGGCTGAGTCAGGAAGAAGCCGAATTGATTTACGTGTTCCGCCAGCTTAACCCTGAAGGAATGCATATGGCACTCAGCATGGTCGAGAGCTTGGCCCTCAACCCGGTTTACACGCAAGATACGTCGAACGCGGCGGGATAAGGTACATCGTGCAAAAGCGCGAGGAATAAGATGAAGGAGGGCATACCAATGGTAAAGTGCAAGCGATGCGGCAAGGGTGGGCTGTTCTTCAAGGTCAATGGAGACGGTCTCTGCAAGAAGTGTGAATTGGCTGAGCTTGAAGTGCAGATCGCGGACAAGGAGAAACTGCTCGCTGATGCGAAGAATGCGGCTAAGTCCCAGGCGCAGCGCGAACTGGAAGCGGACTTTGCTAAATTGGAGACGGAAAGTGCGAAAGTAAAGTCCGAATTGCTGGACGCGACTGCCCGGCGAGATACGTTGCTTGTACAGAATGCGGAAGCCCAGAAGAATCTCGATGCGATGGTGCGGCGAACCGAAAGGCTCAAACCCATCGCCAAGAGCATCAAAGCCGCGTATGAGGAATGGCTCGCTACGGATGCGCCCGCCGCCGCTGTGGAGCGCATCGGAAGCATGTCCCTGGACGAGCTGTTGCCCGATCCGGAACTGAACTGCCTCACAATGAAGGTGCTGCGCTCCCGCTACAATGGACTGCGCAAGCAGGTGCTCAAGCTCTGCGAGGATTACGAGAAGCGCTACACCACCAAGGCCAATGCTGCGCTGTACAAGCTGATGGTGCTGGCGCTGCAGGCAGAACTTGAAAACATCCTTTACAAGCTGCAGTTTGGCAAGCTGGAAGTGGGAATCCAGGCCGTGCGCGAGTTGACAAGCAAATATTACGCCATCGCTGCGGACGGCAACCAGAGCATCGCGCCGACGCTCAAGCGCTTCATTGGTCAGCTTGAATCGCTGTATCTGGAGATCGTGCAGACGGAGTATGAGTATTATGTCCAGCGTGAGCGCGCCAAGGAAGAACAGCGTGCGATCAAAGAGCAGATGCGCCAGGAGGCCGAGGAGCGCAAGCGGCTCGAACAGGAGCGCAAAAAGGTGGAGGCCGAGGAAAAGAAATATCAGCAGGAGATGGAGCGCATTCGGCAGGAGATGGCCGAGGCGCACGACGCCGAGCTGGAGAAGTTGCGCAAGCGCCTTGAAGAATTGACCGGTTTGTTGAACTTGGTGGAGGAGAAGAAGGCCGAAATCATCAACCTACAGAACGGCAAGGCTGGCACGGTGTACGTCATCAGCAATATCGGCTCATTCGGGGATCACGTGTTCAAGATCGGCATGACCCGTCGCTTGGAGCCACAGGATCGCATCAACGAACTGAGCTGCGCGAGCGTACCGTTCCCCTTTGATGTGCATAGCTTCATCTTTAGCCAGGATGCTGTAGCGCTGGAAGCGGCGTTACACAAGGAGTTAAACAATCGCCGCGTGAACAAGGTCAACCTGCGCAAGGAATTTTTCGATGTGAGCGTCGAAGAACTGCAAGCGATAGTAGAGCGCATTGATCCTACCGCTCCTTTCCGCGTGACAGCGCTCGCGGAACAGTATCGCCAGAGCCTGTCGATTACGGATGTGCCGGAAGAGGGTGCGATCATAGTGGACGACGAAGAGGAAGACGAAGCGGTTTAAAGAGAAGATTCCTGTCCCGCTTGTGACCTGCGCGATCGGCTTCATGCGGTGGGAACACTGAACAATTGTGCTGAGGCGCAAAGAGATAGAAGGAGGATATACAAATGGCAAAGAGGAGACGTTCGGCAATCCCTGGAGTGAGCTTTTCGTGGAAGCGCGCGACGGGCGTTACATCTGCGAAGCGCAAGATTGCCCGCGCAACGGGCATACCCACTACGCGCAGCGGAAGGCGTGCAAAGGCGGGTCGCATGATGGGGTGTGCGATGATGCTGTATGGAGCCATGGCGATGATCGCATTGGCGATCGTCCTGGCCTTTGCGCTGATCGCGGCTTGACAAACATACTTCAAATTGACTGCCTATCGGAAGAATTATGATAAAAACTCCGGGGACAAATATGTCAATTTGGAATTTGCGTACCTAAAAGACCTGGCGATTATTGATATGAAGTTGCGCTACTGTCTCTTGACGATGTGTTTGGATATTGAACATAATGTTTGAGTCAAGCTGATTAAGGCCATAGAAGAATCCGACGAAGATAAAGAATCCCCGCCCGGGTACCAGCCGGGCAGAGAACAGCAAAACCACGACGCTACATTCTCGGGCATTGCTATGCCCAATTATAGCACATGCCTTCCGGAAAATCAACTCGGGAGGGGAAGAACGACAGGGCTTACGCATGAACGGAGAGCAAAACGTCAGCGAGGAAGGCGTCATCATAAGCACAGCGTCTGCGCTTGCGGGCCAGGCTGATTTTCTCGGGGTATTGTTTTAGAATATCAGGCGCTATATGGCGAACAACGGCGAGCCTGTTCAATATTTTCTGTAAAAGGCAAGTGACTGTGATAGAATAAAGACATCACAGGAGGGAAAGGTATGGGCAGGAAAAGGAAAAACGGGATGAGTGAAGAGAAGCGGAACATCATCGGGCAGCTCATCGAGATGTACGACATCAAGACGGCAGCAGATGTCCAGGAGGCACTGAAGGACCTGCTGGGCGGAACGATCCAGGACATGTTGGAGGCAGAGCTGGATCAGCAGATGGAGGCGCGGGAGGAGGCTGAGCCGGAGTACACGGACAGTCGGAACGGATACAAGCCAAAGACGCTGCGGTCAAGTATGGGCGAGATCCCGATACAGGTACCGCAGGATCGGAACAGCGACTTCGAGCCACAGGTGGTGCCGAAATACAAGAAGAACATCAGCGAGATCGAAGGAAAGATCATCGCGATGTACGCCCGGGGGATGAGCGTAGCGCAGGTATCGGAGCAGATCCAGGACATCTACGGGTTCGAGGTCAGCGAAGGGATGGTCACGGCGATCACGAACAAGCTGCTGCCGGAGATCGAGGCGTGGCAGAAGCGGCCGCTGAGCACGGTGTATCCCATCGTGTACATCGACGCCATGGTGTTCAACATGCGGGAGAACAATGTGATCCGCAAAGCGGCGGCCTACGTGATCCTGGGCATCAACGAGGAAGGGCGCAAGGAAGTGCTGAGCATCACGATCGGCGAAAACGAATCGGCGAGATTCTGGCTGAGCGTGCTCAACGAGCTGAAAAACCGCGGCGTGCAGGACATATTCGTGATCTGCGCGGATGGCTTGAG
>CANQGC010000258.1 GCA_947600345.1 uncultured Clostridia bacterium | reverse complement strand
TGCGCACGCCCACCCAGATCGGCTCGGCCTTCGGCATCGTGGGCGCGCTGATCCTGGGCCAGACGGCGGTTTCGGCGTCGGTCATCAGCCCGATCCTGATCATCATCGTGGCGCTCACTGGGCTGGGCAACTACGTAGTGCCGAACTACGAGCTGGGGATCGGCCTGATACTCTACCGCCTGCTGCTGATCGCCTTCAGCGCAGCGCTGGGGCTCTACGGGCTGATGATCGGCATGTTCCTGATCGTGCTGCACCTGTGCTCGATCCGCTCCTTCGGCGTGGAGTTCTTCGCGCCGGTATCGCCCCGGCGCAGGCACAACCCCGACCTGCTGCTCCGGCTGCCGGTGTGGATGCAGAAGCGGGCGCTGTTCTACGCCAGGCGCGGAAGCTGGCTGCACCGGGAGGCGAGGGCATGAGGACGCGCGTGCCGGGCCGGAGCGAGGCTCTGCCGATGATCGCGACCGCGATGCTGATGCGCATGTACTGGGGCCTCTCGCTGGACTTCACCGATCCTTACAACGCCGCCTGGATGTGCCCGCTGGTGGGGCTGGCGATCTACCTGCCCTTCGCCTTCGCGCTTCGCCAGGCGGCGCGCATCGGCGATTCCAGCCCCTGGGAGAACCTTGCCGCGCGCGTGCCCGCGCCGGCGATGCACATCGCCGCCCTCGCCTTCGCGTTGCTGCTGCTCTGGGACGCGGCGGCGGCCTCCGGGCTGACGGCCATCTCGTCCAACATACTGGCGCTGGACGACGTGAGCCCGCGGCTACTGCTGATCCCGCTGGCGCTGGTGATCCTCTGCGCGGTGCTGCTGGGCGCACCGGCGCTGGGCAACAGCGCGCGGCTGTGGCTGCGGATCCTGCCGCTGTTCGCCGTCATCATACTGCTGGTGCAGCTGGGGAACTACAAGATCGGTTGGCTCACGCCGATACTGGGCGGCGGCATTCCGAGCATCGTGAGCGGCGGCATCTACTGCGCGGGCTGCATGGCGCTGCTGAGCCTGCCCTGGCTGATCGCGCTGCCGGATCGCCACAGGGGCGGCCTGCTGCCCTGGGCGGTGGCGGCGGCCGCCGCCACCGGGCCGCTGATGCTGACCCAACAATCGCTGATTCCGGCGATGATCAAGGCGGACTTCACCGTGGCTTCGCGGATCGACCTGATCCTCAACAACGGCCGCATGACGCTCTCCCCGCAGATCATACTGGACGTGCTCTGGTTTGGAAACATGCTCTACCTGATCGCCACGGAGGCGGTGACGGCGGCGGAGCTCCTCCGGACCATCGTGCCCAGGGTTCCCGTCTGGGCGCTGGCCGCCGGATGCGCGCTGGCGGTCGCCGCCGTCAGCGCCTGGAGCGGCGAGTGGACGCAGGCCGGACGGGCGGTCGCGCTGAACCTGTTCGCGATCATCGGCGCGCTGCTGGCGGGGCTGTTGCTGATGGCGCTGATGAGAAGGCGGGGTGCGGACGCATGAGGAAGCTTTTGCCGCTGCTGCTGGCGGCGTGCATGCTGCTGGGCGGCTGCAACAACCACGCCCAGGTGGAGAACCAGGCCTTCGTGCTGGTGATGGGTCTGGACCGCACCGAGGACGGCCAGCTGGCGATGAGCGCACAGATTCCACGCATCGCGGGCAACGCCACCTCGGCGGACGGATCGGGCGGAAGCTCCGGCTACGCCCAGATGCGCGTCACCGGCGCGAACTACGAGGAGGCGCTGGAGCGACTGGACTGGATCGCGCCCCGCGATCTGAACCCCGCCCAGCTGAAGCTCGTGGTGCTCTCCCGGGAGCTGGCCGAGAGCCCGGATTGTCCCGCGCTGATCGACCACCTGGCCCGTACCGAACGACTGTTCACCGCCACACGCGTGGTGGTGTGCGAGGGCAGCGCCGAGGAGTTCGTTTCGAAGATTCAGCCCACCGTGGGCACGCGGCTCTCCACCGACATCAGCGCCCTCTTCGAGCACTGCATCGGCCGGGGCTTCACGCCCAGGAGCAGGCTGGCCGACCTCTACTACCTGATGAACTCCGTCTACTGCGACCCGATGATCGGCTACGCGGTGCTCGGCCCCAAGGCGAAGTCCGCGGACGACCCGGACGACGACTCCGGCGCGGGCGAGGCGCAGGAGGCATCCGCGCTCTCCGGGGAGCTGATGGACCTCTCCGACGAGTACGAGTCCGACATACCGATGCGCTTCATCGGCGCGGCGCTGTTCCGGGACGGGCGCATGTGCGGCGTGCTGGACGGCCAGCAGACGGTCTGCGCAAACCTGCTGCAGAACGAGCTGGATTCCTTCTACTATGGCTTCGGCGACACCAGCGTGGAGATCATCCCCGAGGGCTTCATTCATCTGCGCGTGGATACGGATGCAGAGCCGCCGGTGCTGCGGGTGCGGGGCAAGCTCTCGCTGGCCGCTGAGGAGCTGGAGATCGACGTGGCCGCGCTGACGCGGAGACTCAACGAGGACATGGAAGCCACCATCCGCGCCGCCCAGCGCCTGGGCGTCGATCCCTTCGGCTTCGCCGAGGCCGCGGCACGGCACTTCGCCACCATCGACGACTGGGTGCGCTACGGCTGGCGGGAGCGCTACGTCGAGGCCACGCCGGACGTGCGGATCGAATTCACCGCCTCCGGCGCTTGACAGGGCGTAAGAAAAACTTTACAATGGAAGCATACGAAAGAGGAGATGGGGTGCGTACATGTACATCGCCATCGTGAATCCGGTATCGGGCCAGGGGCGCGCGCTGGGCGTCTCAAAGGAGGTGGAGACGGAGCTTTCCCGCCGGGGAATCGAGTGCCGCATGCTGCGCGCCGAATCCCCGGAGGACACGCGCCGCCTCGCCCGGGAGGCCGCCGCGCAATCCCCCGAGGGCGTCATCGCCGTGGGCGGCGACGGCAGCTTCTTCGACGTGGCCAACGGCATCGGCGTAAGCGGCGTGCCGCTGCTGTTCGTGCCCTGCGGCACCGGCAACGACTTCGTCAAGTGCCTGCCGCTGCCGAAGGATCCCATCGAGGCGCTGCGCGCCCAGCTCGACGCGCCGGAGGCCCGCCTCGACCTGGGCCGGATGAACGATACATACTTCCTGAACGTCTCCGGCACAGGCTTCGACGTGGACGTGCTGCGCTGCGTGGATCGCCATAAGGACCGCGGCGGCGGGCTCAAGCCCTACCTGCTGGCGCTGAAGGACGCGATCCGGGACTACCGCCCCGCCGAGGCGGCCGTCTCCTTCGACGGCGAGCCCGAGCGGCGCGTGCGCTTCGCCATCTGCTCCGTGGGCAACGGCCGCTGCATCGGCGGCGGCATGAAGGCCGTGCCGGGCGCGGAGCTCGACGACGGCCTGTTCGACGTGGTGACCGTCGCCCCGGTGCCGAAGCTCCTGATCCCGATCCTGATCATCTTCTACATCGCGGGCCTGCACGTCCGCTTCGGCCTCGCCCACCGCCGCCGCTGCCGGAGGTTCACGCTGAAGCGCGAGAACATGACCGTCAACCTCGACGGCGAGCTGCGCGAGACGGACGTCGCCAACTACGAGCTCCTCCCCCACGCCCTGCGCGTCAAGCTCCCCCACCCCCCACTTTAAGCAACACCGCGCAAAGCAGCCATCACACGGCGAACCGACGCCGCGCCATCCAACGCAGAAATCCCACCCTCGAATCTATGGGGTGGGATTTCGTCGCTTCGAACCAAGGCGACAAATGAGGCCCAAACGCAGGACTTCCGCCCCATAATCTACGGGGCGGAAGTCCGTCGCCCAAGCGCGGCAGCATCTGGCAATGGGCCCTGCCCATTAGGCTTTTTGTTTGAATTGGTGCTTGCACTTGCTGCAGGTGACCGTGACCTCGCCCACCTTGCGGGGCAGGCGCAGGCGGGATTTGCACTGGGGGCACTTGAAGTACTTGTACTTGCGGAAGTTCTTCAGGCGCACGAAGAACTGGCGAATCTCCGTCTTGAACCTCGTCCAGAAGGTCACCCAGCGCTGGTTCTCCTCATTGCGCTTGGCGTCGTTGCGGGAAAACATGCGGAAGATGCCCCAGATGTAGGCGATCATGCCCAGCCAGTAGAGGGGCATGAAGCGCGTGAAGGTCGAAAGCAAACTCAACACCAGGCCCACGATCAGCATCGCCAGCGAGAGCTGGTCTCCGCCGTGCCTGCCCATCATGAAGCGCTGAAGCGCGCCCTTGATCCTTTGCCACATAGAAGAATGCCTCCAATCGGAATCAGCAGCAGATGATCGGATAGTAGCAGCCGCCGCTGCAGCAGTTGCACAGCAGCGACATCAGGCAGCACATGCTCAGCGGGTTCCGGCAGATAAACTGCTGGGAGTTGAACGGGCTGCCGTTGCTCTCGTAGGAAGCGCTCCGCCCCTCGATGCGGG
>CANQGC010000257.1 GCA_947600345.1 uncultured Clostridia bacterium | reverse complement strand
TGTGGTTGATGACGTCCTTGGGATCCTTCGCCAGGTAGGCCTTGCCCTCGTAGCGCTTCATCGCCTCGGGGTTGAGATCGTAAACCGAAAGCGCGTAGCCGTGGCGGATGAGGTTGTTGCAGATGCCCTTGCCGACGTTGCCCAGTCCGATGAAGCCGATGTTTTTCATAGAAGTGATCCTCCTTAACGATGGTACGTGGTTTGTATTTTCCGTCTCCGCGCTCACAGCGGGGAGAATTGCATGGTCAGGTTGTACTTGGCGGATTCCCCGGCGGGAATCCACTGCAGGAAGCGCCCGTTGTTGGCGGAGTCCGGTATGCCGCACCAGGGCTCCACGCAGATGCTGTCCTCCACCCAGGTGCAGACGACCATCGCTTGGAACGCATCATCGAAGCGCATCCGCACGGCGTAGCCGTCGGCGGGGTTCTCGAGGACGATTTCGGGCTCGGTGGGGGAGTGGAACACGTCGTCCCAGCGCAGGGACAGGTCGTCCAGCGCGGGGACCGGGCCGTCCGCGCAGTTCACATAGTCGTAGTGGACGCGCATGCTGTGGGTGAGGCGGGCGCGTCTCTTGTCGCTGCCCTTGAAGAAGGGATGCCAGCCCAGCGCGTGGGGCATCGGGGCGTCCGAGCGGTTGTCGATCCGGGCGGTCAGCCGGAGGGCGTCGCCCTCGATGCGGTAGCGGAGCTCGATCTCGAAGTCGAAGGGGTAGTGGGCCTCCTTCATCGCCGCGTTGGAGCAGGCCCAGAGGACGACTTCATTTTCCGAAGCGCTGCGCACGGTGAAGGCGGCGTTCTTGAACAGCCCGTGCATCGGCATGTGATACTCCCGGCCGTTCAATAGGTAGCGGTCGTCCCGGGTCTTGCTGGGGAAGGGGAAGAGGATGGGCATGCCGCCCGCCGCCATCGGCGCGGTCTCCAGCGTCCCGGTGTCCAGGTGCAGCACCTCGCGGCCATGCAGCAGGATCTGGGAGATCATGCCGCCGTGGCAGGGGACGACCTGCGCCCGAAGCGCGCCGTCCGCGCCACAGAGCTCCAGCGCGTACGCCATTCCGGAACGCCCCCTTTCTCTGCAATCCACCGCAATATTTATAATACCGAAACCAAAATTCAACCCATCATCTATCCTGCATAAATAACTATATCATGCTTTATCCAAAATGTAAAGTGCAAAAAGAAAGAATCCACAATATATGTCGCAAATTTAATGTAATTCGACAAAATTTGGTGAAGAATTTAAACGATGGATGCAAAAGGGGCGAAAATGGGGAAAGGGGGAAGAGGGGCGAATGCGTGGATTTATCTTACAGGGAGGAATCCGTTTGATCGAACAGCAGCGCGTTGACGGCGGGGGACAGGGCTTCGAAGTCTTCGCGCGCGCCCCGCAGCACGTCGAAGAGCAGGCCGACGAAGGCGTTGCGGCGGTGCGCGCACTCCCGGTCATCGGTCGGAATTTCCACAATGACCTCCAGTAGGAAGTTCGCCTGCTCAATGCGCACGGCGAGAGAGGAGAACCGCTCATCGATGGCATGTTTGTCCATAGGGATGCCTCCTAAATCGAATGTATGGAAATATTATATCATCTTGTACAAGATAAAGCAATTGACGATTTGCAATATCTTGTACAATCCAAATTGGACAGTATGTCTTGTACAAGTCAAACCGGCTTGATATAATGAGCACGGAGGAGGGGGGACGAATGGCGAAGGTGACGGATTACAAGAACAAATACAACTCCGAAAACTACGATAACCTTCGTATCGTCGTTCCCAAGGGCAGAAGGCGGACGATTAAGGCGTATGCCGAGGAACGGGGGAAGTCCGTCAATGGGCTCGTGAATGATCTCTTGCGCGAGGAGATGGGCATCACCGAATCAAAGTGGAAGTATGGCGAGCGCGACGAGTGAGGAGGCCGGTTTAACCGGCCTCCTCTAGCTCTCTTCCTCTTCGGTCTCTTCTTCGGGCGTCTCTTCGGTCGCTTCTTCGGACGCCTCTTCCGCTGTTTCTTCGGACGTTTCCTCAGGCGCTTCCTCGGACGCTTCCTCCGGCGCCGCTTCCTCTTGCTTTTCTTCCTCCAGTATCTTCATCGTCACCTTATCCCGCAGTGGCCAGAACATCCAGGGCTGGATCAGCGACTGGTACTCCTCGTCCCGCACCGCTCCGCCGGTGCCCAGCAGGTCGTAGACCACCGAGCCCTCCTGCACCTTCTGGCCCAGGTCCTGGAGCCCGTTGCGCAGGTAGAACTCCCTGCGCTTGACCCGCGCAGCGTAGTTCTTCGCGCTCGGGTCCGCCTGCTCGACCGCCAGGAACAGCCGCTTGCGCCGGTACTTGCGCAACAGCGCCTTCAGCGCCGCCGTGCCGATGCCCCGCCCGCGAAACTCCGGATGGATCGCGAAGTAGAATATGTACGCGAGCTCCCGGTTCGCCATCACGTAAAAGAAGCCCGTGAGCCTGCCGCCGGCGTAGATCTTCCACCAGTCCACGCCCTTGTTCGACCGCAGGTACAGCACGAAGAACGGCGGTCGCTCCTCCGGCGGAAACGCGTCCTCAAACCAGGGCTTCAGCCAGCGCATGTCCCGGAAGCTCCAGGGGGTCTTGATCAATTCCACGTTCATCTCTACATCTCCACTCGGTAGGACGCCTCGATTTCGCGCACCCTGCGGTACAGGAAGTCGTTGGCCGGGACCAGTATGCCGTGCCGCCGGGCGATCGCGCGGATCGTGCCCGCGAAGAGCTCCACCTCGGAGGGCCTGCGCGCCAGGCCGTCCTGCCGCATCGAGGGCATCGCGTTCGGATCGAGCGTGGCGATCAGCCGCACGTAGCCGCTCAGGTCGCCCTCCGTGAGCTCCACGCCCTCGCATTTCGCCACGGCGATCACCTCGCGCATCGCCGCGATCATCGTGCGGTAGGGCTCGCCCTCGGGGTCCAGGCAGCCGCCGTAGGTCGTCTCGTAGACCATGCACGCCTGGTTGATGCCCACGTTGAGCATTAGCTTTCCCCACAGCCTGCGCATGATGTCCGCCTCCACGGCGTGGGGAAGAGCGATGCGCTCGAAGTATTCGTGCACGGCCTCCACGTTGGCGCGCTGCTCCGGCTCCCGCGCGCCGATGATGAGCTGGCCCATGTTCGAGTAGGTCAGTCTTTCGCCGGACTTCACCGCGTCCATGCCCTGGGCCACGGCGTAGATCAGGTGCCCGCTCCCGAAGCGGCGGGAGAGCAGCTCCTCGCTGGTGATGCCGTTCATCACGGAGAGTATGATCGTGTCCGGCCCCACGCAGTTGCGCATGACCTCCATCGCGGCGTCCAGCCCGGTGGCCTTGACCGCCACGATCAGCAGGTCCACGGGCTCCGCGGCCCCGGCGTCGCGCATGGGAAGGGCGTAGGGCGCGCCGTTCTTGTAGAAGCTGCGGCCGGAGTACTTCGCCAGCCGCGCGGCGTCCATCACGTAGTACAGCCCCTCCGCGCCCTCGCGGTCGATGATGTGCGTGCCGTAGAGCATGCCCAGCGCGCCCATGCCGCAGATTGCCACGCGTGAAATCCTCATGCCTCTCCATCCTCGCTTCGCCGGGCGGCGGCCCGAAATTCATACTCACTTATTATAGCATAGAATTGTCATGGAGTCACGCGGTTTTTGTCCAAATTTGCGCGGAAGTTACCCAAAAATGAAGGGAAGCGAGCAATTTTTTTGCTCACTTCTCCTTGTAGTACAGCAGGCAGTGGCAGTAGCCCTCGAACTCCGGGTCCCGGATCTGCTCGCGGAACTCCCGGCAGACGCACTTGGTGTCCGGGCTTCGCTCCAGGCGGCAGGGGCAGTAGCCGCCCGTGCGCTCGAGTCCGGCCTTCACCGCGGCCACGACCTCCGCGTCCTCGTTGAATCGAACCTTCATGAAGCGCCTCCTTTCGACGAAGAAGGCCGGCCCGCCCGGACCGGCCTTCGCTGCTTGGAATCAATAGTTTTCGGCGTGCACCTCGAAGTAGGCGCGGGGATGCGCACAGACGGGGCAGACCTCGGGGGCCTCGGCGCCCATCACCAGGTGGCCGCAGTTGCGGCACTCCCACATCTTGATCTCGCTCTTCTTGAAGACCTCCTGCATCTCCACGTTGTGCAGAAGCTTGCGGTAGCGCTCCTCGTGGGACTTCTCGATCAGCGCCACGGCGCGGAACTTCGCGGCGAGCTCCACGAAGCCCTCCTCCTCGGCGTCCTTCGCGAAGCCATCGTACATGTCGGTCCACTCGTAGTTCTCGCCGTCGGCCGCGGCGGCCAGGTTCTTGGCCGTGTCGCCCAGCTCGCCTAGCGCCTTGAACCACATCTTGGCGTGCTCCTTCTCGTTGTCGGCGGTCTTGAGGAAGATCGCGCTGATCTGCTCGTA
>CANQGC010000256.1 GCA_947600345.1 uncultured Clostridia bacterium | reverse complement strand
CGGTGCGCGTGGGCGTCGTTGGCGAAATCTTCGTCAAGTATTCCCCGCTGGGCAACAACAACCTGGAGGACTTCCTGGTGCGCGAGGGCGCGGAGGTGGACGTGCCGGGGCTGCTGGACTTCTGCCTCTACTGCGTCTATAATAACATCATGGACTATAAGCTTTATAAGCGCGTGAAGTGGATCAACTACGCGGTGTACATGCTGGCGTGGAAGTTCCTGCTGCACTGCAAGCGTGCGATGATCGACGAGATCAAGAAGCACGGGCGGTTCCGCGCGCCGACGCCGTTCGAGGAGACGGTGAAGCTGGGACAGGGGTATTTGAACAACGGCGCGAAGATGGGCGAAGGCTGGCTGCTGACCAGCGAGATGCTGGAGCTGGCGCACTCGGGGGCGGAGAACATCGTGTGCACGCAGCCGTTCGGGTGCCTGCCGAACCATATCTGCGGCAAGGGCATGATGAAGCCGATCAAGGATAGGAATCCGAATGTCAATATCGTAGCGATTGATTACGATGCCGGAGCGACGAGGGTGAACCAGGAGAACCGGCTGAAGCTGATGCTGGCCAACGCCAGGAGGATCAAGGCAGAGAAGGGCCAGGCCGGATGAGAAGGCAACAATAGAAAAGCGAGGCAGGACTTGGGGCCCATCTACGGGGCCCAAGTCCGTCTTTCAGCAGGCGGCAGCAAAAGGGAGAATCCAAGGAACCTCAGGTTCCTTGGTGGAGATTCTTAAGGGGCAAAGCCCCTTAAGCAGGTCTGGGCGGAGCCCAGCGTAACCCCAGCGGCCCGCGGTATCCAAGCAGTATTTCGGCAATGCGAACAATCGCCCCACCGCCTCCATACCGCGGGCCGCCGCGGCGATTTTTTGGAAGGGGAAGCCAGTAGGCTTCCCCTTCCAAAAGAGTCCGCACTAACTCGCAGGCGAAGCCTGCCGGCACCCTGGTGCAACCGTAGAACGCGGCGCATTAAGGCAACCCCCAATGGTGCAAACCTCGCTGCATGATCGGGCGTGGAAGCGCTTGTTGATTCGGAGACGGCTCATTGCGTTCCATTGCTAGTGGTCGCGGCGGTACGTTGGAGAGTTAGTGGCGGCTGCCTTGAATTGGCAAGCCGGGAGGCTTGCCAATTCAACTCCGCGCCGCCGACGGCCCGCGGTATGGAGGCGATGATGCCTGAGTACGCATTGCCGCAGCTTTGATTTGATCCCGCGGGCCGCCTGGGAGTGGGGCCTTGTGACGCAAACCGCAGTCGCCTTCATTGCGCAACCTCTGGGGATACGCTGGGCGCTGCCCAGACCTGCTTAAGGGACTCTGTCCCTTAAGAATTCCTGCCAAGGAACCTGAGGTTCCTTGGATTCTCCCTTCTGCTGCCGCGCGTTCCCGACGGCCTTGGGCCCCGTAGATGGGGCCCAAGGCCTACCTTTCTTTCCTTTTGCTTCCTTACCTTATACTCGCAGCACCACCGGCCTGCCCTGGGCGACCTCCTCGCCCGCGCTCTCGGCGACCTCCGCCTCGGATACGCCATATCGCTTCCCGAGCGCCCAGGCGTCCTCGCCCGCTTCCGGCCAGCAGATCACGTAGCCATGCCTGCGCTCCGTCGGTTCGGCCTCCTCGACGCCGCTCGCCACGCGATAGCTCCTCTCCAATCTCGCCTCGCAGTCCACGCACAGCCCGATCTTCATCTCCAGCCGGTCGCTCATCAGCGCGTTGGCCTCCGCGCTGGCGACGCTCAGGCACACCGCCGCGCTATCGTTCAATTCCCCAGGCAGCTCCAGCTCAAATGGCAAGCTGGTTCGCGCGGAGCTCGGCCGGTCCGATCCGCCGGGCATATAGAGCACCGTCGCGTCCAGCAGTCCGCTGACCCGCGTGCGCCCATCCTCCGCGTGGATCTCGGCGATGTTGGGCAGCACCCGCACCGCGATCACGTTGCCCACCGCGCTCGCGCCCTCCTCCAGCAGCACCGTCCCCCGCACCGTGTCGCAGATTCTCCGGCACACCGCCTCGGTGCAGACGTCCAGCTCCCTGGCGTCCACGGCCACCGCTTCCCCGCCCACGGCGTAGGCGTCCGCCAGCGCGCGCACCTTCTCGCTCAGGTTGGCGACGATCGAAAAGTGCACGTCCGCCTGGATCAGCAGCTTGCCCTCGCTCTCCCCCTCTGGCGGCTCCAGCTGCGTGCGGATGGAGCGGATCGACGGCGTGACACTCGCGCCCTTGCTCAGCCACTCGGGCAGCTCGATCAGCTTATCGAACTCGATGGGATACTTCACCAGCACGCCCGGACGGCCCTCGATGCCGCTGGCGATCAGCGTCTCCACCTGCGCACGGCCCTTGACCCGCACGCCACCCAGGTCCGGCTCGCTGGAGTCGATGCTCACGCTGCCCCAGTCCATCAGCGTGGCGCGGGCGTCCAGCGACGCGGGCAGCTCCACGCGCTCGGTGAGCACGGCCGTCTCCGTGGCCTCGGCGGCCAGCTTGGTCAGCTCCAGATCCTCGTAGCGCGTCTCCACGCCCTCGGCGCCTGTCAGCTCGTCGATCACCTCCACGGGCTCCAGCTTCATCACCCGCACGTGCAGGCCCAGCCCCACCAGGAACACCATATGGCCGTTTTCGTAGTGGGCCTCCACGCTCTCCACCACCGGCTGCACCCGGGACAGCATGCCGCCCTGGGCGCCGGGGATCTCCACCACCTGGCTGACGGTGGACTTGGCCGACAGCGCCCGCAGCGTGTTCTCCTCGCCCTGGCGGTAGACGGCCTGGCAGTTCAGCGTGCCGTCGAGCACCACCCGGTCGCTCTGCACGTCGGCGCGGATGACGGCCGCGTTCGCGTCCCACAGCAGCACCTCGATGGCCTCCCGGCCCGCGCCCGGGACCAGCGTCTCCGCGCGCCCCAGCACCTGCAAATACTTGTAGCCGATCTCGCGCTCGGCCTCGATCTCCTTCTTGACGACATTCAGCGGCATAGCTCTCCCTCCACAACGTTTTGCTCCAGAATATGAGGGCCGGAGCGACAACATGCCGCGCGAAATCTCGCGCGGCATGCGTTCGTGGAGCGCTTCCTTTATACCAGCAGAAGCATCAGCGGAATCGTCGCGATGGACAATAGCGTGCTCAGCGCCACGCCCCGGGAGGCCAGCGCGCTGTCGCCGCCGTAATTCTCCGCCTGGATGACGATCACCGCGGCGCCCGGCATGGCCGTGCAGAGCACCACCTGCGCCAGCACCATCTTCGACAGGCCGAAGGGCAACAGGCACAGCCAGGTCAGCAGCGGGAAGACCAGCAGCCGCATTCCGCAGGTGAGCAGCAATTTCACGTCCCGCAAATCGCTCTTGCGCAGCTGGGTCAGCCGCGTGCCGATGATGAACATCGCCAGCGGCGTGGTGACGCTGCCCATGGAATCCATCGCGCTGGCGAGCACGCCCGGCAGCCGAATTCTCAGCGCGAACAGCGCCACGCCGATCACCGCGCCCAGCAGGCTCGGCACGCGCAGGATCTTGCGAATGTCCAGCGCGTGGCGGTCGAACAGCAGCACGCCCACGCTCCAGGAGAGGATGTTGAACATCGCGTTGTACATCACGCAGTAAATCAGATTCGCCGCGCCGAAGGCCGCCGTCAGCACCGGATAGCCCATGTAGCCCACGTTCGGAAACATATCGATCGACGTGAAGACGGCGCGCCGCCGCTCCTCCTCGCCCCGGAACAGCGCGAAGCGCGCGATCAGGCCGCTGAACAGCATCACCGCGCCGGAGATGAAGAAGACCTGCACGAGCTCCCGCGCCAGCTGCGGGTCGGCGTCGGTCTGGAGCTTTGCCACCGTCAGGCAGGGCAGCGCGAAGTAGATCACCAGATTGTTCAGCCCGGCGATGCCCTCGTCCGAGATCAGCTTCAGCTTCGTCGACAGGAAGCCGCAGAACATCAGCAGAAACAGCACGACCACCTGGGAGATTACGTTCATAAGCATTCCTCGCATTGGAATTCTATCCAAAATTTTGTCCAATTCATTATGCGGCAAGTCGAAAGCGCTGTCAAGCGCGCTCGGTGCATCAAAGCGGCATTTCTTCACTTGAAACTGTTAACTAATCGGTCAAGCTGCACTTGGGGCTTGACAAGGGGCGCGGATTCTGGTATAATCAACCTCGCTGGTTCAAGGAGAGATGGCCGAGTGGTTGAAGGCGCTGGTCTTGAAAACCAGTGATGCCGAAAGGCACCGGGGGTTCGAATCCCTCTCTCTCCGCCAGAATTTCATATCCTTCAATTCTGTAAGCCGTGGAGAAGTACCCAAGAGGCCGAAGGGGCTCCCCTGCTAAGGGAGTAGGGTGGGATAACTGCCGCGAGGGTTCAAATCCCTCCTTCTCCGCCACAGGCCCGAAAA
>CANQGC010000255.1 GCA_947600345.1 uncultured Clostridia bacterium | reverse complement strand
CATGGTGCTGGCGCGGGCGCGTTCTTCTGGTACTGCTTCAAGGCGAACGAGATCGTCAACATGCGCCTGGCGGTCAAGATGAAGGATCCGATGTTCACCGTGGTGGGCGTGATCGGCACGCTGGTGCTGATCGAGCTCTGCCGCAGGAGCGTGGGCCTGCCCATCGTCTGCGTGGCGGCGTTCTTCATCGCCTACACCTTCCTGGCGGGCAACAGCCTGCAGAAGGTCAGCTATCAGCTCTTCTTCGGTGAGAATGGAATCCTGACCACGCCGGTGAACGTGTGCTCGAAGTACATCGTGGTGTTCGTCATATTCGGCGCGTTCCTGGAGCGCACCGGCATCGCGGACTTCTTCATCGGCATGGCCAACAGCCTGGCGGGCTCCTCCGCCGGCGGCCCGGCGAAGGTGGCCGTCATCTCCTCGGCGCTGTGCGGCATGGTTTCCGGCTCCTCCGTGGGCAACACCGTGACCACCGGCTCCATCACCATCCCGATGATGAAGAAGACCGGCTACAAGAGCGATTTTGCCGGAGCGGTCGAGGCGGCGGCCTCCACCGGCGGCCAGATCATGCCCCCCATCATGGGCGCCGCGGCCTTCCTGATGGCCGACTACCTGGGCGTGCCCTACTCCAACATCATCGTGCGCGCGATCCTGCCCGCGATCCTGTACTTCCTGGGCATCTTCATCGCGGTGCACCTGGAGGCCAAGAAGCTGGGCCTGAAGGGCATCAGCCGCGACCAGCTGCCGAAGATCAGGGACATGATCAGCGAGAGCTACCTGCTCCTGCCGCTGATCATCCTGATCTACCTGGTCTGCTCCAACACCCGCACGATGCAGTTCTCCGCGGCGGTCGCCATCGTGACGGCCATCGCGGTGGGCGTGGTTCACAATATCATCACCCACTTCAAGACCAAGGGAACGGACAGCTTCGCGAAGGCGGCGCTGGGCAGCGAGGGTGGCTTCACCCCGGGCAAGGTCGTGGAGGCGCTGGAGGCCGGCGGCCGCAGCTGCATCACCGTGGCGGTGGCCTGCGGCGTGGCGGGCATCGTGACCGGCTGCATCACCGTGACGGGCCTGGCTTCGAAGATCATCAGCGCCATCGTAGGCATCGCGGGCGGCAACCTGCTGTTTGGCCTGTTCCTGACGATGCTGTGCTGCATCATACTGGGCATGGGCGTGCCGACCACGGCGACCTACTGCATCATGGCTTCCACCTGCGCGCCGATCCTGATTCAGATGGGCGTGCCGGCGATGGCGGCCCACTTCTTCGTGTTCTACTTCGGCATCGTGGCCGACATCACGCCGCCGGTGGCATTGGCTGCCTACGCGGGCTCGGCCATCGCCAAGGGCAGTCCGATGAAGACAGGCATCACAGCCACACGGCTGGCCATCGCGGGCTTCATCATCCCCTTCGTGTTCGCGATGAGCCCGTCGATGCTGCTGATCGACACCGTGTGGTACGATGTGGCGCTGATCACGATCACCGCGCTGGTGGGCGTCACCGGCATCGCCGCGGCGCTGACCGGATACCTGGTCAAGCCGATGAACATGATCGAGCGCATCGTCGCCATCGTCGGCGGCCTGATGCTGATCTACCCCGGCATCGTGACCGACGTGCTGGGCGTGGCGCTGTTCGCGCTGGTGATCACGCTGCAGGTGCTCAGCAAGCAGGGCTATGACATCTACGACTACGTGGCTGAGTACGCGATCTCGGCCATCATGCTGGCGATCTTCGGTGTGGGCTGCATCATCCTCGGCATCGTCGGGCTTGGCACCGATCCGGCGACGGTCGCCGCGGCCGAGGGCGGGCTCACGGCCTTCGCGGCGGCGAACGGCCTGGAGCTGCTCTTCGGCGGCGCGATCTGCACCGGCCTGGGCGTACTGATCTCCAAGCTGCATAGCATCACGCGGTATATTGATAAGTTGAAGAAGGACTAGTTCTAAGCGCGGCAGCAGAGGGGAGAATCCAAGGAACCTCAGGTTCCTTGGCAGGTCTGGGCAGAGCCCAGCGTGACCCCCGTAACCCCAGCGGCCCGCGCAAAGAAATCAGCGTCATTGAAGCGCACAAACGTCTCGCCGCCACCATGCGCGGGCCGCGGCGAAGCGAGTCTTGGATTGGGAAGCCGGATGGCTTTCCAATCCATAGGAGCAAACGAAACCTTGCGCAATGAGCGGTGTTCTTGTTACCGCGGCGATTGTACGAACCGGGGCTGCCTCTCGAGAGGCAGCCCCGCCGCAGCTTTATCGGGTATTCGCGGCGTTTTGGAAGTTAGTGCGGCGGCATCGGCGGTGGAAAGCTTCGCTTTCCACTCCGATTCTGCGCCGCGGCGGCCCGCGCAATATGGCATTCGAAAGGGACAGTGCGCAAAACGAACCAGATTTCGTGCGCGGGCCGCTTGGGGTTACAGGGGCTACGCTGGGCGCTGCCCAGACCTGCTCAAGGGACTCTGTCCCTTGAGAATTCCTGCCAAAGGACCTGAGGTCCTTTGGAATCTCCCTTCTGGGGTTACGCGTTCGCTTTTCTTTAGTCTTGATTTTAACACGGATTTCCTGTATCATATTTCATGGAAGAACAGGCGCGTTCAGCCTATCATCAGGCCGCGCCGGGACTTGGAGGGACGCGCGTGTCCGAATTCAATCAGAGCAAGATTCGCAACTTCTGCATCATCGCCCACATCGACCACGGCAAGTCCACGCTGGCCGACCGCATCCTCGAGCGGACCGGCGCGATGCAGCTTCGCGAGATGACCGACCAGGTGCTCGACTCCATGGACCTGGAGCGCGAGCGCGGAATTACCATCAAGTCGAAGGCCGTGCGCCTGAACTACACCGCCCAGGATGGCCAGGAGTACGAGCTGAACCTGATCGATACCCCCGGCCACGTGGACTTCACCTACGAAGTCAGCCGCGCGCTGGCGGCCTGCGAGGGCGCGATACTGGTCGTGGACGCCTCCCAGGGCATCGAGGCCCAGACGCTGGCGAACGTATACCTGGCGCTGGACCATGATTTGGAGATCCTGCCCGTCATCAACAAGATCGACCTGCCCAGCGCCCAGCCCGATGTGGTCAAGCAGGAGATCGAGGATGAGATCGGCCTGGATACCGAGGGCTGCCCGCTGATCTCCGCCAAGCAGGGCATCGGCATCGACGACGTGCTGGAGGCGGTCGTCTCCCGCATCCCCGCGCCGGACGACGATCTGGACGCCCCGCTGCAGGCGCTGATCTTCGATTCCTACTACGACAACTACCGGGGCGCGATCTCCTCCGTGCGGCTGAAGGCCGGGCGGGTGAAGGTCGGCGACCGCATCCGCATGATGGCCAGCGGGCGCGAGTTCGAGGTCACCGAGGTCGGCGCCTACCGCCCGCTGGGCTACTCCCCCCGGGAGGAGCTGCGCGCGGGCGAGGTGGGCTACATCGCCGCGTCCATCAAGGACATCGCCGACATCCACGTGGGCGACACCATCACGCTGGCTGAGAATCCCGCTGCCGAGCCTCTGCCGGGCTACAAGCCGGTGCTACCGATGGTCTACTGCGGCATCTACCCCGCCGACGGCGCGGACTACGAGACGCTGCGCGACGCGCTGGCGAAGCTGCGGCTCAACGACGCGGCGCTGTCCTTCGAGCCGGAGACGTCCGTGGCGCTGGGCTACGGCTTCCGCTGCGGCTTTCTGGGGCTATTGCACATGGAGATCATCCAGCAGCGGCTGGAGCGGGAGTTTGACCTCGACCTGGTCACCACTGCGCCCAGCGTGGTCTACCAGGTGAACAAGACCAACGGCGAGGTCGTGATGATCGACAACCCCACGAACCTGCCGCCGGTGCAGGAGATCGAGTCCATGGAGGAGCCCTTCGTGGACGCCTCGGTCATCACGCCCCAGGAGTTCGTGGGCGCGATTATGGAGCTCTGCCAGGACAAGCGCGGTGTGTTCCGGGACATGAAGTACATCGAGGGCGGCCGCGTGCTGCTGAACTACGACATGCCGCTCAATGAGGTCATCTACGACTTCTTCGACCAGCTCAAGAGCCGCACCCGCGGCTACGCCTCCTTCGACTACGAGCTGAAGGGCTACGTCAAGAGCGACCTGGTCAAGCTGGACATGCTGCTCAACGGCGACCAGTGTGACGCGCTGTCGATCATCGTGCACCGGGATCGGGCGTACCCCCGCGGGCGCTCCATCGCGGAGAAGCTGAAGGAGGCCATACCGCGGCAGCTATTCGAGATACCGATCCAGGCGGCCATCGGCGGCAAGGTCATCGCCCGGGAGACCGTGAAGGCGCTGCGCAAGGACGTGCTCGCCAAGTGCTACGGCGGCGACATCACCCGCAAGAAGAAGCTGCTGGAGAAGCAGAAGGAGGGCAAGAAGCGCATGCGC
>CANQGC010000254.1 GCA_947600345.1 uncultured Clostridia bacterium | reverse complement strand
GAGGTCGTCAACATGATGAACAAGAAGAGCGGCCTGCTGGGCCTGACCGGCTCCTCCGACATGCGCGACGTGACCGCCGCGATGGACGCCGGCGACGAGAACGCCAAGCTCGCCATCGACATGTGGACCTACACCGTGCAGAAGTACATCGGCTCCTACATCGCCGCGATGAACGGCTGCGACGCCATCATCTTCACCGCCGGCATCGGCGAGAACCACGTGCGCGCCCGCAAGTGGGTCTGCGAGGGCCTGAGCTACTTCGGCATCAAGATCGACGACGCGCGCAACGACAGCCACGGCGAGGAAGTCAAGATCTCCACCGACGACTCCAAGATTCAGGTCTGGGTCATCCCGACCAACGAGGAGCTGGCCATCGCCCGCGACACGCTGGAGATCGCTACGAAAAAATAACTTTACAAATTCACGCGGTGCGTGTATAATGTTCAAGGTTAGGGGGAAAACGCTTTGCCGGCAATTGTGGACGTCTCGCGAGCGCTGAAGGTTCCCGGACAGGCCTACGCCTTTGAGGCGCGGCCCGAGCTCGAGGAGATGGAGGTGCTGGGCGATCCGGTCCGCTTCGAGGATGTAACCGCCAGTGGCGAGTTTACCGGAGCGGAGGAGCGGGTCAGCGTCCGGGGCGAGGTATCCGCGGCGGTCACATCCCGCTGCGCCAAGTGCCTGAGCCCGGTCACGATCGAGCTGCAAGCGAAGCTGGAGGCGGTCTACGCCCGCCAGCCGGACCCCGAGGACCCGGATCTCTACCTGTTCGAGGGATCGAAGATCGACCTCACGGACGCCGCGCGGGACGCGCTCATTCTGGAGCTGCCCTACCGCTTCCTCTGCAGCGAGGATTGCAGGGGGCTATGCCCGAAGTGCGGCAAGAATCTGAATCTGGGACCCTGCACATGCCAGGAGGGCTTGAATGTTACAAACCCCTTTTCGGCATTGAAAGCGATTGTGCAAAACGATGAGGAGGTGTAACAATGGCCACTCCGAAGGGAAAAGTATCCAAGGCGAGGCGCAACGCCCGCCGCAGCGCGCACTGGAAGCTGTCCATGCCGGGCATCGTGAAGTGCCCGAAGTGCGGCAAGATGAAGCTGAGCCACCGCGTCTGCAAGGCCTGCGGCTACTACGACGGTCAGCAGATCGTTAAGGTCGAAGAAGCCAAGTAGTCGGCAGGGCCGACGGCCACCTGCTGCCGCGTTGGAGCGACGGACTTCCGCCCCGTAGATCATGGGGCGGGAGTCCTTTGTTTCGGTCGGCAGGGCCGACTGCCATCTGCTGCCGCGCTGGTGCGACGGACTTCTGGCGCCATAGATTCGAGCGCCAGAAGTCCTGCGTTGCGTTTCTATAGAAGCGTCGGTTCGAAGCACGAAACCCGGCCCCATAGATCCGAGGGCCGGGTTTCTTCGTTGGTTGCGTGGGGTGTGTGGAGTGCTTTGCACGCAGCGCGCTTCATTGCTTCGGTCTGATTAGTGGCTCAGTGGCTTGGCCTGGGCTTGGCTGCGAATTTGAATTCGGAGAGGAGGAGGCCCGCCAGCGTCAGCAGCGTGCCGAGGATCGTGAATGGCGTCAGCGGCTCGCGCAGCAGCAGGGCCGAGGAGATCACCGTGATCACCGGCGTCATGTAGATGTAGACGCTGGTGCGCACCGGGCCCAGCTCCCGGACGGCGGTGTTCCAGGTCACGAAGCACAGCGCTGACGCGCCCAGGCCCAGGTAGAGGAGGTTGAGCAGGTTCTCCGGCTTGACGAGCTTCGCGGGCTCGAAGCGCGCGCGGAACAGGAACAGCGCCGGGATCATGAACAGCAGGCCATAGAGGAAGATGCGCCGGGTGGAGAGCAGGATCGAATCGCCGAATTCGGCGATCCTTCGGGAGAGCAGCGAGTAGCAGGCCCACACCAGCGCCGCGAGTACGGCCAGCAGGTCGCCCAGCGGGTTCAGCCGCAGCTCGCTGCCGTTCAGGCTGATCAGCGCGATGCCCGCCATCGCCACGGCGAAGCCCAGGAAGAAGCAGGGGTGCAGCCTCTCCGGGTTCCGCGCGAACAGCCGCGCCAGTATCGCCGTGAAGAAGGGCGCCACCGAGATCATCACGCCCACGTTGGAGGCCAGCGTGTAGGTCAGCGCGATGTTCTCCAGCAGGTAGTACAGACACACGCCGCAGAGCCCGGCGGCGGCGTAGGTCAGCTCGCGACCCGGGTTCACGTACTTCAGCCGCCTCGGCTGGGCGGCCAGCAGCGCCAGGAAGCCCAGCGCGAAGCGGATGAACAGCAGCTCCACCGGCTGGAAGTCCCGCAGGAGCACCTTCGTGGATATGAATGTCGTCCCCCAGATCAGCATCGTCAGCAGCGCCATCAGGCGTCCGCGCGTCTCCCTTCCCATCGCAACCGCCTCCCTTCGTCCATTCGCACGCCCCGGCATGCGCGAGCGAGCGGCGCACGCAGCGACCCGCTCGCTCGAAGATGCGGCCTCTACCGCTTCCGCGCCTCTCCCTCGCGCGCCTGCCGCGCCCTGCGCGCCCGCAGGAGCTGGCGCTTGCGCTCCTCGGCGCGGTCGCCGCGGATCAGCAGCACCGATTCGACGATGGCGATCACGCCCAGCAGGAACAGCAACGCCTTGGTGATGTCGTTGTCGATGAAGCTCATCGCGGAGTTCACCCGGTCGATGAAGAAGAACACGAAGTACATCATCGAGAGTATGATCGCCGCGTGCGGCAGCAGCTTTCGAAGCGTTTTCATCCCCTCTACCTCCTCACGGCTCCGCGATGCCGATCACGTCGGTGCTCATGCGGCCGCCGTCCGCGGGCACGTTCACCAGCTCGCCGTTGTAGAACATCTCCGACGTTTTGCCGCCGTCCATGTTGTAGGCCCGGACGCAGCCCAGAATCTCCATCAGCTTCGACAGGTTCTGCAGCGTCAGCCCCTTCGAAACGTCCGAGCGCCCGTCCACCACCACGAAGCAGTAGTGCCCCGGCTCGAAGTAGCCCAGCGCCGTGCGGGGATTGCGGCGCACCACGTCGGAATTGAACTCGGTCATCGCGTGGCCGCCCTCGTCCAGCAGCATCGGCCCGAAGTTCCAGATCTGATACGCGCCGTTCTCCACCTCGGCCTGCACGTCGAAGCCCTCGGGGCTGTAGGTCTCCAGCCTGCCGTCCCAGTAGAGCACGCACAGGTCGCGCTTGAGCTTCTTCTTGCCGCCGTCCCGGTAGAGCGTGCCGTTGCGCAGCACGATGCCGTCGCTTCTGCCGCCGTAGTAGTCGCCGTTGATGCCCGCGATGGCGTTCATGCGCCCCAGCGTAATCGGTATGCTCTCGTAGTTGCCCCGGCCGAAGTTGTCGTGCGCGAAGCCCGTCTGGAAGCTCGATATGTCGCTCAGGTAGAATTCTTCCACGAAGAAGCGCACGCCGTTCTCGTCGTAGGGCGTGATCGTCAAATTGATGTTCGCGCTGCGATAGCTCGAATCCGTCTGCTCCACCGCCCCGGCGCTGAACTTATCGGCGAACTTCGACGCGAAGTGGCCCTCGGGATCGGGCTCCGCCGGCGCCTGGGCCGCCTCGGGCGCGGGTTCGGCGGAGGCGTCCGGCAGCGCCTGCGCCTCCTGGGCGTAGGGATCCGCGCCGCCCGCCGAAGCGTCCGCGGTCGATGAGACCGCTCCGCGCTCGGAGCGGATGCCCACGGAGACCTCCTTCCAGGGCAGCACATGGTGGAACAGCGCGAACACATTCAGCGCCACGGCGAACGCCAGCACGTCCGCGACGACCAGCACCCAGACGGGCAGCGGCCTGCGCGAAAGCTGCACCCTTAGCCAATATCCACCCCCCCCCTCGTTTTATTCTTTCCAGCTTTGCGAGAGTTCGTGGCTTCACGCGATGCCGCTCCCGCCTGCGTGCGCCTGCGCGCGTTGGAGGCGGAACTCGCCGCGCGGCTCCGATGCTGCGTCATCCCCTACGCCCCTTTCCGCGATAGACGAACTTGCCCTGCACTGCGAAGCTCACGCTAAACAACAGCACCTCGACCACCAGCTTCGCCAGCGCCAGCGGCCAGCGCCAGGCGATCGTCAGCAGGTGCATCAGCGCATAGTTCACCGCCAGTATGCACGCCGCCAGCGCCGCGTACTTGGCGATGGCCCGGCCCAGCGTCTCGTCGCCCTTGAACACCACGCGGCGGTTGACGCAGAAGTTCACCGTGGCGCTCACCAGCCGCGCGCCCACCACGCTCACCGCCAGCGAGGGCGTGGGCCCCAGCCCCTTCGTCAGCGCGCTGAGCAGCAGCACGAGGATGTAGTCGATGATCGCCGCCAGCAGCGACGACATGCCGAACTTGAAGATGCACATGTAGATCTTCAGCGAATCCTTGAAGGGATTGAAGTGGGACGAGGCGTTGTCGTTCAAATACACCGTCTCGATGGGCAATTCGACAAATT
>CANQGC010000253.1 GCA_947600345.1 uncultured Clostridia bacterium | reverse complement strand
CGAAACCCGCCTCGGATGCGATAATGGCATCGCGAGGCGGGTTTCGCCTCTTCGCCCGGCGGCAACCTCCCATCCGCCGGTACTTGACGCGCCATTCCTACTCCATACAATGAAGGACTACCATGTCGCCGGATTGATCTGGGGCTCTGCATCTTTTCCCTCCGGCCCGTGTGCAACTACCCTCCTGTCGGCATCATTATATAACGAAACCCGGGATTTTGCAATAGGTATTCGGCGCTTTTCGAAGAATTCCAACATGTTTGCAAGAACAAACATAATCCTCATATTTCCGTGATTGACATTTCACACAGGGCAAGCTATAATCTCAACGATTCCACATACTGGAGGAGAGAGAACATGCCGAAGATCACCTTCATGGGGGCCGGTTCCACGGTATTTGCCAAGAACGTACTGGGCGACAGCATGCTGACGCCCGCGCTGGCCGGGAGCACCATCGCGCTCTACGACATCGACGCCACCCGCCTGAACGAGTCCGCCGCGATGCTCGAGGCCATCAACCGGGGCTGCGACGCCCACGCGAAGATCGAGAAGTACCTGGGCGTGGAGATGCGCAAGGACGCGCTGCGCGGCGCGAACTACGTCGTCAACGCCATACAGGTGGGCGGCTACGAGCCCTGCACCGTCACCGATTTCGAGATTCCGAAGAAGTACGGCCTGCGCCAGACCATCGCCGATACGCTGGGCGTGGGCGGCGTGTTCCGCGCGCTGCGCACCATCCCTGTGATGCTGGACTTCGCCCGGGACATGGAGGAGGTCTGCCCGGACGCCTGGCTGCTCAACTACACCAACCCCATGGCGATGCTCACCGGCGCGATGCTGCGCATGACGGGCATCAAGACCGTGGGCCTCTGCCACAGCGTGCAGGTGTGCGCGCCCACGCTGCTGACGGAGCTGGCGATGGACTACGACGAGGGCATCAAGACCAGGATCGCCGGCATCAACCATCAGGCCTGGCTGCTGGAGTGCAGCCGCGACGGCGTGGACCTCTACCCGGAGATCAAGCGCCGGGCGCTGCTCTACAACCAGGGCAAGCTGGACATCGGCACCATCGACGAGTACCTGGCCCGCTACGCGAAGCTCGCGCACCTGGAGCACCGCATGGAGGACGAGCTGCGCAAGAACTACGCGCTCTATAAGGAGAAGGGCCTGCACGGTGACATGGTGCGCCTGGAGCTCATGCGCCGCTTCGGCTACTACATCACCGAGTCCAGCGAGCACAACAGCGAGTACACGCCCTGGTTCATCAAGAGCCGCTATCCGGAGCTGATCGAGAAGTTCAACATCCCGCTGGACGAGTACCCCCGCCGCTGTATCCGCCAGATCGCGGACTGGAAGGAGCGCGGCCACGAGCTGACCCAGAACCCCACGCTCAAGCACGAGCGCTCCCGGGAGTACGCCAGCCACATCATGGAGGCCATGGAGACCAACGCGCCCTACCGCATCAACGGCAACGTGCTCAACAACGGCGTGATTACGAACCTGCCCGCCAACGCCTGCGTGGAGGTGCCCTGCCTGGTGGACCGCAACGGCGTGCAGCCCACGTTCGTGGGCGAGCTGCCCGAGCAGTGCGCGGCGCTGAACCGCACGAACATCAACGTGCAGCTGATGACCATCGAGGCCGCGCGCACGCTCAAGCGCGACAACGTGTACCAGGCCGTGATGCTCGACCCCCACACCGCCGCCGAGCTCTCCATCGACGACATCGTGGCCATGTGCGACGATCTGATCGAGGCCCACGGCGACTGGCTGCCCAAGTTCCACTGATGCGAATCGCAGAGGCGGCTCTCCCGGACGAATCGCCGGGGGAGCCGTCCTTGCTGTCGCTCCTGCTATAGATATAGAAGGAATGCAATCCGGAAGGGAGGCGCGGAGGATGTGCGTCGCGACGACATACGCCTCGCCGGTGGGAACGCTCACGCTGGCGGCGGACGGAGGCGAGCTGGTGGGGCTCTGGCTGGACAGCCAGAGGTACTTCGGCGCGCACTTGGCGCTGGAGCCGGGGGAAGCGCCGGCGCTGGATCGGGCGAAGGATTGGCTCGACCGCTACTTCGCGGGCGGGGAGCCGAGCCCCGCGGAGCTTCCGCTCGCGCCGCGGGGAACGGATTTCCAGCGCAGGGTCTGGGCGCTGCTGTGCGAGATTCCCTTCGGTCAAACCACCACCTACGGCAAACTGGCGAAGCGGCTGGGAAGCAGTCCGCGGGCCGTGGGCGGCGCGGTGGGGAGGAATCCGATCTCCATCATCATCCCCTGCCACCGCGTGCTCGGCGCGAACGGCAGTCTGACGGGCTACGCCGGGGGCGAGGAGCGCAAGCGCTGGCTGCTGGAGCGCGAGGGAGTCGCTCTGAAGTGAGACAGGAATGAGGCAGAGAGGGCGCGGCCTTGGGGCAGCGCCCTCTTCGCATGCGCCGCAAGCCGGAAAGGAAGCGGAAAGCAATGAAAAAAGTGTGGCGAAATATTGACGACGGAGGATGGAGGTCGTATAATGGGTGTGTAAAATCCTGGTGAAACGCGCGGAACCTGTGAGAATGGAGGATGGGAGCATGAAGCATCTGAAGCGTGCGCTGGCGCTGCTGCTGAGCGCGGCGGTGCTGCTGAGCCTTTGCGGCGCGGCGGAGGAGGCCGCCGTGGTGGAATCCCTGGCGGTCGAAGAGGCGATCGACGTGGGGGAGCTCTGGGAGCCCGAGGAAGCGGCGCCCGGGGACGACGCGCCCGAGGTGGAGGAAGCCGGGGAGCAGGCGCCCGAAGGGGAATCCCCCGAGGTTCAGGAGCCGGAGCCGGAGGAAGCCGGTGCGCAGGAGAACGAACCGCAGAGCGCTGGCCTGGAGAACTTCGACGCATCGGCGGATGAACCCTGTACGGACGGCGGCAAGCACGACTTCCAGCCCATTGCCGTTGAGGAGGTGGACCCGGAGTGGGAGGGATTTCATATCTACCGGTGCACGAAGTGCGGCATCAACAATGGCATTCACGAGTATCACAGCGCGCCCTGTACCGCGCCGGGCAGTTGCGAGGTGTGCGGCTTTCCGCTCGATGAAGGCCAGGTGAGGCACAGCTTCGAGAACCGGGAAGATCAATACATCAACGCAAAATATCACGGCGACTTGTGCAAGGATTGCGGGCGGTACATCAGCCTGGAGGAGCACAGCACGAGCTGCACCGATGGGCAGCCGGGCGTCTGCGAGGTCTGCAACGCGGCGATACCGGGGCTCAAGGTGGAGCACAATGTGCTGTACGACGAGTGGGAGTACTATGATTCCCGCTGCCACGTCGCTCGCTGCGAGGACTGCGGCGAGATTGCCGAAACGGAGGAGCACTACTCGTATTGCGACAGCGAAGAACCGGGCGTCTGCGAGGGCTGCGGCGAGTATATTCCGGACCTCAAGGTCGAGCACTACGTGTTTTGCGACAGCGAAGATCCGGATTACTGCGAGGGCTGCGGCGAGTATATGCCCGACCTCGAGGTCGAGCACTATATCGAGGATGAGGACTTCTACGAGTACTATGACGAGCAGTACCACGCGATCTACTGCGAGGGCTGCGGCGAATACGTGATGAAGGAGAGGCACTACGCAGCCTGCGCCGACGGGAACAAGGGCATCTGCGTGGTCTGCAATCACAGCGCTCCCGGGCTCGAAGTGGAGCACTCCGAGGATTTGGAGCGCGGCTTCAAGCGCCTGGATTCCCGGTACCACGCGATCTACTGCAAGAATTGCGGCGAGGTCGTCCGAACGGAGGAGCACAGTGTGGCCTGCGGCTCCGACGGCACGCCCGTCTGCGCGGTTTGCGGGGGCGAGGCGGCGGACGCCCCGCTCACGCACGACTTCGACTACGATACCCCCGTGTACTTCGACGAGGGCCACCACGGCTACAAGTGCCGCCGCTGCGGCGCGTTCGACGAGGGCAGGCTGGAGAACCATCGCGCGCGCTGCGACACGGAGGACGATCCCATCTGTGCGGATTGTGGCAGCAAAGCGTCCTTCTACGCCGATGTCGCGCACGACTTCGACTACAGTACCCCCGTGCGCTGCGACGAGTACAGCCACAGCTACAAGTGCCGCCGCTGCGGCGAATTCGACTGGGACAGGATGGAGGATCACTATGCGCGCTGCATCCGCAACGGCACGCCCGTCTGCGAGGTCTGCGGGAGCGCGCTGTTGGAGGACCAGATCGAGCATGAGTACGACTATCTGACGGCCGAGTACGTCAACGCGAACTATCACGGCTTCCGGTGCACGCGCTGCGGCGAAATCGACAAGTATACGCTGACGGAGCACAGCGCCTACTGCGACAGCGAAGAGGAGGGCGTGTGCGAGTACTGCGGCGAAAAGGTCACCGGCCATCTCGTTATACTGCATTACGAGCCCGATCCCGAGTACGGGGACTACTACTACCTGAATTCCAGATA
>CANQGC010000252.1 GCA_947600345.1 uncultured Clostridia bacterium | reverse complement strand
TTGGATTCTCCCCTCCCTTTCCTGACCAGGGCTGCGGCCCTGGACCCGGGGAGGAACCGAGCTTAGTTCAGCTGCGAAGCTTACGTTACGCGGGGACCTCGACCCCCGCGCTCGGGAGGTTTCGTTGGAGGACGGGGGCTACCGGGGATAGTTCGTATTGCGCAGGTTTCGTTACGCCGCGGTTACGCGCCGCGGCGATCGTAGGGCTGCGGGCTTTGCCCGCAGCATGGGGGACGCGGGGGAAGGAGCGGTGTTCGTCTTCCGTTTTCCTTCGTTGCTGCACTTGTTTCCTTTTGGTTGCCTGCCCCACGCACAGACGCAGAAATCCAGCGCTCGGATCTATGGCGCTGGATTTCGTCGCTTCGAACTATGGTTCCTGGAGAAACGTGCCGCAGGACTTTGGGCCCATGATCTACGGGCCCAAAGTCCGTCGCCCATGCGCGGCAGCAGATGGAAGCCCGCACTGCGGGTTACTTGGCGGACTGGGAGGCTTTGCGGCGGATGACGTCGATGATGACTGCTACGACGATGATCAGGCCCTTGACCATCTTCTGGGGGCCCTGCGCGACGCCCAGCAGGTTCAGGCCGTTGGCGATGATGCCGATGATCAGTATGCCGATCAGCGTGCCGATCATCGAGCCCTCGCCGCCGGACATGCTCGTGCCGCCGATGACGACCGCCGCGATGGCGTCCATCTCCTGGCCGTCGGCGTTGGTCGGAACGGCGGAGTCAAGGCGCGAGGACAAGAGCAGCGCTGCCACGCCGCAGCACAGGCCGCTGACCAGATAGACAAAGCACTTCACCTTGCGCAGGTTGATGCCCGATAGCTTGGCGCAGCTCTCGTTGCCGCCGACCGCGTAGGTGAAGCGGCCGATGCGGGTGTAGCGCAGGATGTACCAGCCCAGCAGCATCACCGCCACCAGGATCAGCGTGGAGATCAGCGGGATGCCCGCCACGCGGCCGGACACCGCCGTGAAGGCCGACGGGAAGGTGTAGATCGGCTGGCCCGCCGTCACCGTGTACGCGCCGCCGCGCACGATGGACATCATGCCCAGCGTGGCGATGAAGGGCGGCAGATCCAGGAAGGAGATCAGTATGCCGTTGACCAGGCCGATCAGGCCCGAGAACAGTATGCAGGAGACGATGGTCACCGGCACCGGCACATTGAAGTTCTTCATCAGTATGCCCATCAGCAGACCGGACAGCGCGATGTTCGAGCCGACCGACAGGTCGATGCCGCCGGAGATGATGACGAAGGTCATGCCCACCGCCACCACGAAGTTGATGCTGATCTGCTGGAACACGTTCAGGAAATTCGAAACCGTGAGGAACACCGGCGACGCGATGGCCAGGTCCAGGCACAGCGCCAGCAGCGCGATCACGATGCCCAGCACGCTGCTGCTCGCGCCCAGCTTCTTCACGCCGCCCTCGGCCCTCTTCTTGGCCTTGCGCGCGGAATAGATGAAGCCGCCCGCGCCGATGATGATGGCGTCGATGGCCACCACCCACAGCATGGAGCTGGACTTGTTCAGGCTCATCACAAAGTTGTCCATGGCCGTGAGCTCCACCTCATCCGGCACGACCACGGTGTCGGGATCGATGCCCAGGATGTCCGCGGCCTGAATCTGCGCCAGCGCCTGCTTGCGCGCCGCCTGCTGGGCGGAGATCTCCGCCAGCCTGCTCTTCTGACTCATAGCGAACAGGTTGATGCCCGCCGCCGCGATGCCGACGATCAGGCAAATGATGAATACGATCTTCAAGCTCTTTTTCATGTTCGATTACCCTCTCTTTCGGTATTGCGCGACTATGCGGTGTGCTTGTCGCCGCCGGTGGCGTAGTAGAGTATCTTCTCCTGGGTGAGCGTGCCGTCGTTGTCGAACACGCCGGTGATCTCGCCCTGGTGCATCACGGCCACGCGGTCGGACATGCCCAGCACCTCGGGCATCTCCGAGGAGATCATGATGACCGCCACGCCGTCGCGAATCAGCGAGTTGATGATGTTGTAGACCTCGATCTTCGCGCCGACGTCGATGCCGCGGGTGGGCTCGTCGAATATGATCACCTTGGAGTCGCTCAGCAGCCACTTCGCCAGAACCACCTTCTGCTGGTTGCCGCCGGACAGGTTGCGCGCCAGCTGCAGCGCCGAGGGCGTCTTGATGTTCAGCTTGCCGATGTAGTCGTTTACGGTCTCCTTCTCTTTGCCCAGGCTCATGTGGAAGCTGGGGCCCAGCTTCTCCAGCGTCGCCAGCGTGATGTTCTGGCTGATGGGCAGCCCGAGCACCAGGCCCTCACCCTTGCGGTCCTCGGTCACGAAGCCGATGCCGGCCTGGATGGCGTCCAGCGGGCGATCGATCTCCACCTTCTGGCCGTCCACGTAGATCTCGCCGGACTCCTTCGGGTCCATGCCGAATATGGCCCGGGCGGTCTCGGTTCGGCCCGCGCCCACCAGGCCCGCGATGCCCAGTATCTCGCCGCCGCGCACGGAGAGCGATACGCCGTTGACCTGCTTGCCCGCGTGGATGTTCTCCACGCGCAGCCGCTCCTTGCCGGGCTCCAGGTGAATCTTCGGGAACTTCTCCTTGAGCTCGCGGCCCACCATGTAGCGAATGATCTCGTCCAGGTTGGTATCGGCCACGTTGAGCTCCGTCACGTTCGTGCCGTCGCGCATGATCGTCGCGCGATCACAGACCTCCATGACCTCCTCCAGGCGGTGCGAGATGTAGATGATCGACACGCCGCGATCCTTGAGCATGCGGATCGTATCGAACAGCACCTTAATCTCGCGGTTGGTCAGCGGCGCGGTGGGCTCGTCCATGATCAAGACCTTCGAGTTGATGGACAGCGCCTTCGCCACCTCCACCATCTGCTTGCGCGCCACGCCCAGGTCGCGCACCAGCGAATGGGCGTCCACGTCCACGTTCAGGTCGTCCAGCAGCCGCTGAGCCTCGCCAAACATGCGCTTCCAGTCCACCTGGAACTTGTTCTTCATGATTTGGCGGCCCATGAAGATGTTCTCCGCCACGGTCAGCTGCTCGGTCAGGTTCAGCTCCTGATAGATGATCGATATGCCGAGCCGCTGGGCGTCCTGGGCGGAGTGAATCTCCACCAGCTGGCCGTCGAACTCGATCTCGCCCTCATCCTTGGAATAGGCGCCCGATAGAATCTTCATCAGGGTGGACTTGCCCGCGCCGTTCTCGCCCAGCAGCGCGTGCACCTCGCCCTTCTTCACGCGCAGGTTCACGTGATCCAGCGCCAGCACGCCTGGGAATTTTTTCACGATGCCGCGCATCTCCAGATACTCTGCCACGCATCTCTCCCCCATCTACATAATAATCGAAAGGCGGCGGCGCGTTTGCGCCGCCGCAGGTTTGCTTCGCCCGCCATTGGGACGGGTGAATTCCATCAAGCCGATTACTTGATGAACTGATCGACGATCGTGGCGTCGACGACGGTGGTCTCGGCCTCGATGATCGGATCCTCGCGCTCAACACCGTTGATGGCGTCGCCCAGCGCCTTGATGGCGTTGGCGCCGATGGCCACCGGGCCGCAGTCCAGCGTGGCGGTCAGCTCGCCGGCCTTCACGGACTCGAAGGCGTTCGGGTTGCCGTCCAGGCCGATGCACATGATGTCCTCGCGGTTGAGCTGCTTGCACGCCTGCACGGCGCCCAGAGCCATCTCATCGCTCAGGCCGTAGATCACGGTGATCTCCGGATGCGCCTGGATCATGTCCATGGCGGCGTTCATGCCCTTCTCACGGACCCAGTCGCCCGGCTGGGTAGCGACGACTTCGATGTTGGAATAGGCCTCGGCGCAGCGATCGACGAAGCCGCCCATGCGCTGGGTGGTGAAGTCGGACGGCAGGCCCTCGATGATGGCGACCTTCACGTCGCCCTCGGTGTGCTCGGCGACCCAGTCGGCGATCTTGGCGCCGCCGTTGTACTGGTTGTAGCCGGAGTAAGCGTACACATCCGCGCCTTCGAGCTCGGTGATGGTGTTGAACTCAACCACCGGCACGCCGGCCTCGTTGGCCTTCTGGATGGCGGGGATCAGCGCGTCCAGGTTGATGCCGCAGACGGCGATGCCCTTCACGCCCTGGGTGATCAGGTCTTCCATCATGGAAGTCTGGGTGGCGTAGTCATCCTCGGATTCGGGCGCCATGACGACGAGCTCATAGCCCAGCGCCTCGGCGACGGGGGTGGCGCCCTCGATGCAGGACGCGTAGAACGGGCTGGTCATAGCCGGGGGCAGGAAGCCCAGTTTGGGAGCCTCTTCGGCGGTAGCGGTGGCCACGGTCAGAGCCAGCAGCAGTGCGATAACCAGAGCAAGGATCTTCTTCATACCAATGTCCTCCTTTTTATTTTCATGCCCTAGGGCACAAAATGCAGCGAAAATCTTTTGACATTTCGCCGGTTACCTTACTCATTATATCATACCCCCCCCCC
>CANQGC010000251.1 GCA_947600345.1 uncultured Clostridia bacterium | reverse complement strand
TCTGGCGGTCGGCCTTATGCCGCCAGAAGTCTGTCGCGACTGAGCGACGGACTTCTGGCGGCATAAGGCCGACCGCCAGAAGTCCTGCGGTGCGTTTCTAATGGAAGCGGAGTACGAAGCACGAAATCCGGCGGCATAAGGCCGACCGCCGGATTTCTACCTCGGACGGAAGAGCGTAGTTCCCCGATCCCAAGCGCGGCAGCAAAAGGGAGAATCCAAGGAACCTCAGGTTCCTTGGCAGGTCTGGGCGGAGCCCAGCGTAACCCCAGCGGCCCGCGCTCAAAAAACAAGCTTCGGCAATACGAACCATCGCCCCGCCGCCGACCAAGCGCGGGCCGCGGCGGCGACACCTTGGCAAGGTTGGAATCCCTTCGGGATTCCAAGTCGGCCCTGTGGGGCCGACCGCCTCGGTCAAATCGAAGATTTGACCGAGGCGCCTGGGAGCGAAGCGACCCAAGCCGAGGGAGCCGCCACTAACTCTTTCCCCCGCTTCGATAATCGCGCGAAGTCTCGGCATAATAAGAACGCCGAAAGGAGACCCGCCGCCCATGATGTACCCCTACATGACGCTCGCAGACGAGACGGAGATCGTCCACTCCCAGCTCATCGCGGACGGCGACCGCCAGAAGGTGATCGTCCACTTCGAGCGTCCCACCGAGCACGGCTTCGACTCCGCCCGCTGCGAGCTGCCCGACTACCGCTGGACGCAGATCGAGGGCTACTCCGAATCGGAAATCGCGCTGTTCGAGCAGCTCCTCCACAGCAACGCGCACCTGCTGTTCCGCTACGCACAGAACGGAGGCATCCACATTGCCTAATCTGTTCACCGTCTGCGGCTATAAAATTTATTTCTGGTCGAATGAGAACGACGAGCCGCTCCACGTGCACGTCTCCAAGGGCAAGCCCTCGCCCAGCGCCACGAAGATCTGGCTCACCAGCGGCGGCGGCGGCATACTCGCCCACAACGGCAGCCGCATCCCCGAGAAGGAATTGCAAACCCTAATGGAATTCATCTCCGCCCAGTTCTTCCTGATCTGCCTCAAGTGGAAAGAACACTTCGCGGTCGATTCCATCCGCTTCTACTGCTGATCACAATGGAGCTGCTGAACGGCAGCTCCATTGTCGCATCTATTCCAGCCGCACGTCCTCGCAGCGGAGGATCAGTTCGGCGAAGTCGTTGTCGGGGGAGATCGCCAGCACGTGGATCTCCCAGCCGGGAGCTGCCTCGTAGATTTCCTCGTAGAGCCAGTCTGCGCCGCGCAGGGCTGCGTCCCGGCGCAGGACTTCGCAGCGGACGAAGGTGATCCTGTCCACGCCGTGCTCCTGGGTGCGCCAGCGCTCGTGGCTCAGGCGCACGATGAGGTTTTCTCCGCGCCTGCGCACATCCTCGATCACATCGTCGTGAAAGTGAAAGCGCTCCGGGAAAGAACCGGGATGGCGCGCGCAGAGGGCGTCGTACTGCCGTTGGTATTCCCGAAGACTGTTCGCCACGCGCCTCTCGCGCTCCCACTCAAAGCGCCGAATCTCCCGCTTCACCTCCGGCGCGGCCATGCCCAGCGCCAGCACGCGCAAATCGGCCACCTTCGCCAGGATCTCCTCCGGCAGGTCGTTGCGCAGCGCTTCCATTTGCTCCCGCCATACTTCTTCGAAGCGTGCGCGCTCCTCCGCCTCGTCGTAGAAGTAGGGTTCCCAGTTCGCGCGAAGCTCCTCTCGCTCGCGCTCATACTCCATCCGGGCGCGCTCGTATGCCTCGGGCATATCATAGTCCTCGGGCTGATCGTCAAAGTCCCCAGCGTAGTCCGGATAGTCGTCCTCGAAGCTGTAGGCGCTCCATTCCTGTGCCCGGCGCAATTTGACGCGCAACTTTCGCCGATAGAGCGCGCGGAAATATTCCTCCGAAAAGGTCTGTGCCCGCTTCGAGGCCCGCAGGCAGCGCAAACCTGTCGCATTGACGCCGATGGGCTGAGATCTTAGAAACACCTCCCGCGTCATGTACCGCATCTGCTCTTCCTTACCCCCTCAGCATCCGCAGCAGCTTTTCGATGTCCACGGGCTTGGTGATGAAGTCGTCCATGCCGCTGGAGAGGGCGCGCTCGCGGTCGTCGCGGGTAGAGTTGGCGGTGCAGGCGTAGATGCGCACCTGCTTGGCGTCCGGGCGGTTCATGCGGCGAATCTCCCGGGCGGCCTCGCAGCCGCTCTTGACGGGCATCAGCAGGTCCATCAGTATGCAGCCGATGCTGCCGGGCTCGGAGGCGGAGAACATATCCACGGCCTCCTGGCCGTTCACGGCGAGCATGGTCTCGAAGCCCTCCTCCTGGAGGAGCTCCATCAGTATCTGGCCGTTGAGCTCGTTGTCCTCGGCCACCAGGATCCGGCCGGTGCACGCCCCGCCCTCGGAGGCCTCCTCGCCGGTGCGGCCGGGCAGCTCCTCGGCGATCCTGGCCGGGAACTCCAGTGTGAAGCAGGTGCCCTCGCCCAGCTTGCTCCTCACGCGCAGGTCGCCGCCCATGAGCTTGGCCAGCTGGTAGCTGATGGCCATGCCCAATCCGGTGCCCTCGGTGCCCTTGGAGACGGAGTTGCGCTCCTGGGTGAAGGAGTTGAATATGCGCTGCTGGAACTCCTCGCTCATGCCGCAGCCGGTGTCGGTGATCTCGATGCTGGTGGTGACGCGCCCGTTGCCGCCCTCCGTCTGCCGGGCGCGCAGCGTGACGCTGCCGCCCTGGGGCGTGAACTTGTAGGCGTTGTCGATGATGTTGAGCAGAATCTGCTCCAGGCGCACCGGGTCACCTACGATGGCGGGCTGGCTAAGCTGGGCGTCCATCGCGAACGAGACGCCCTTCTGCCGGAGCCGGTCGCCCTCGATGGCCTGGATCATATCCAGCGCCTCGCGCAGCGAGAAGGGCTGCTCGAACAGCTCCATCTTCTCCATCGCCAGCTTGGACATGTCCAGTATGTCGTTGAGCAGCGATTGCAGGTACTTGGCCGTGGACGAGGACTGCTGCAGGTACTGGTGCAGCTTGTCGCTGTCGGTCAGGTTTTGCTCCATCAGGTAGTTGAGGCCGATCAGGCCGTGCAGCGGCGTGCGAATCTCGTGGCTCATCGCCGAGAGGAAGTCGCTCTTGGCCTTGGATTCCGCCCGGGCCGCCGCGGAGCGCAGGTGCAGCCGCACGCTCAGTAGAATCAGCGCCAGTATCAAAAGCGCGGCAGTGCCCAGCGCGATCAGCGTGTAGCGGTAGCTGTAGGCGAAATCCGCGAAGTTATACTTGTACTGGTTGGACAGCGTGTTTTCGATGATGAGGCCCGAGATCTCCTCTCCGGGGATCAGGTCGATGGCGCGGTCGAGGATGTCGATGATCTCCTGGTAGCGCGCGGCCTCCTCGGCGGTGGGCTCCAGCGGCGTGACGGCGGAGAAGCAGAGCTGGTCCGCCAGGCCCATCACCGGTATGATCGACATGCGCTCGTACTGGGGCTTATAGAGGTAGTGCTCCACGACGAACTGGTTCTGGATCAATATGTCGGCGTCGCCCCGGCGCACCGCCCCGAAGCAGTCCTCGGTGGTGGGCTCGTCGACGAACTCGAAGTTCGGGAAGTAGGAGAGCATGACCTTCTTGATGGTCTGGGAGCCGGTGGAGATGGCCACGCGCAGCGCAGAGTTTCGGGTGAAGCTATAGTTGGCGTGGCCGACGACCACCTTCTGGCTGGTGAGGTAGGGCTCGCTCATCAGTATGCCCCGGGCGTGCTTGTTCTCCTCATTGTACTCCACGCTGGTGATCAGATCCAGGTCCTCGCCCAGCAGGTAGTCGTAGGTCACGCTGCCCAGCGGCAGCTCCACGTATTCGAACTTCAGGCCGCTGACCTCCTGGATGCGGTCGAAGATCGCCCGGGAGATGCCGCCGAGCTCGCCGGTCTTCTCGTCGGTGAAGGTCACGGGGATGCGGTCCTGCACGTAGCCCACCCGAAGCGTGCCGAGCGCCGCGTTGCGCGCGAGCTCCTCCTCGGTGAAGCGATCGGGCGCAGGCTCGCCGGAAGCGTCCTCCGCCAGCGCCGCGGGCACGATTCCCGCGAAGATTATGCACAGCGCAAGCAAAAGCATCAGCGCTCGAATGATTCTGCCGTGCCGCATGCGCATCCCTCCATTTGTTTATTAACATACTGATACGCAAACATTATACTCCCTCTCAATCACTGCTGTCAATTTCTCTTCATAAAAAAATCTTTTCTTTAATGGTTGGGGGGAAAGTGAAGGGATGGTCTTCAAAACCATGAGTTTTTGGGGGTGGGGAGGAAGGGGCGTATGCGGAAGGTGGGGCGCTTTAGAGAGTTAGTGGCGGCTACTTTTAAATCGGGGAAGCTTTGCTTCCCCTCATAAAAGGCGCGCCGCCGGCAGCCCGCGGTATGGGGGCGGTGGAGCTTTGTTTCGCATTGCCAGACCATTGGCTGGATA
>CANQGC010000250.1 GCA_947600345.1 uncultured Clostridia bacterium | reverse complement strand
CGATGGCCTTGCGCACGTCGTTGACGAGCTGGCCCATCCGCGGGCGCTCCTCCGGCGCGAGCTGGCCCATGCCGCGAAGCAGACCGGTGAGCTCGCCCTTCTTGCCCAGCACGCCCACGCGAATCTGCTCCAGCTTGCTGGTAGCGCGGGCCTCCTGCAGCTCCGCGAGCACGCGCTCGCGAATCTCCCTCAGTTTGTTTTCCATAGATACCGCTCCTTCTGACCAAATGAAATCTGTTTCGGGGCAAGAAAAAGCTCCGCCCCCTTCGGGGCGAAGCATGACTTCGCTGTACCACCCTGATTCGCTCCATCGGAACCAAACGGAACTCCGAAGAAGCCTCTCATCCGGATAACGAGGATGAATCCGCCCGCGCCTACTCAGCATCCAAGCCGTTCCGCGCGGGAGCTCCGAAGTGAACTTCGCCCGCCGGTCTCGCGCGGCGCTTCCAGCCTGCGGCGCCGCTCTCTGCACGCGAACCCTGTGCGGGGTACTCTCTTCCTCATCGCTTGTGCGGCTTCCATTATAACACGATCCGCCCGGGCTTGCAAGCTCGGGCGGAGTTTTAACATTGCGGAGGCTTCGTCATCCAGACCGGTCAGGCCTTGGCGTAGCGCGGGAAGTAGGTATTCTTCGCGCTGTTGCCGCGCTTGGTGCTCTGGCTGGTGCGCGAAGCGGGGGCCTCGAAGTTGTAGCAGAAGTAATAGGCGGCATCGTAGGCGCCCTGGGCGGTGTTGCTCACGCCCTTGAGATAGCTGTTCACCTTGGTGTAGTTGTGCTCCAGGTCGTACTTCAGGTACGCCAGCTGACCCGCCAGCGAATCGCTGCTCACGCCCAGCTCCTTGCAGTAGTTGATCATTTTCGTCTTGCGGCCGGCGTGCCACTGGCAGATGCCGAGGCTGGTGCCGCCGTCGCCCACGCAGGTGGTCTTGAAGCCGGACTCGTAGTTGATGTTCGCCAGCACGCCCGCGGCGGCGGCGGTGTTGTAGCCCATGACCTTGGTCAGGAACAGGTAGCAGAGCTGCTCGTTGGAATACTTGCCGGAGGTAAAGGCGTCCTTCATGGACTCCATCTTGTCGCTCTCCTTGTCGCCCTGCGCCTTCTTCTGCTGTTCCTCAAGCATCTTCTTGAGCTTTTCGAGCTGCTCGCGGGTCATGCCGCCCTCATCCTCGCTCTGGGACGGCGTATCGCCCTCCAGAATCAGGTGCTTGCGCTTCACGTAGCCCACGGCGCCGTCCTTCTCCACCATGGATACGCCGTTCTTGGTGGCCAGAACATACAGGCCCGTGCCCGCCTTGAGCTTCTTCGACGCGCCCTTGCCGTTGGCCTTCTTGTAGATGCGCGTGGCGACGGCGGTCACCGCCTTCTTGGAGCCGCTCGCCACGGACTCCACGGACTTCATGTTCGAGGCCTTGGCGTAGCCGGTCTTGCCGTTGTACTCGATCTGGGCGACGCCCTTCTTGTAGGCCGTCACGGTCACCACGGTGTTCTTCTCGAGCGCGCCCAGCACCGTCTTGCCCCTGGGATCCCCGGCCACGACCATGGAATCCGCGGTCACCACCGCCGAAAAGCTCGACGCCAGCGCCACGCAGGGCAGGCAGGCCGCCAGCAGCGCGGCGGCAATCGTCACGGAAATCAAACGCAGCAGACCCTTGGCTCTCAGTTTCATAAGTAACACTCCAACATCCGAAAGTTTTCTACCAGTATGTCACTGTTTTGTAATATTTATATCATACACAGCCCGCCTTGTCAAGCCTAAATCGCGAAAAAATGCCAAACAGCCCCCAATTCTTTGCGGATCAGGGGCTGTTCGTTCCAAAATTTGGTCTATTTTATTTCAAAATTGTGACACAATCTGCCGCTGGCGCTCACAGTACGCGCTCCACCGGGGGGTGGTTCTCACCGGTGAGCCAGTTCATGTCGTCGGTGAGCCAGTCCATGATCTCCAGCTGGCGCGTCTCCCAGGCCACGGTGGAGGCGTGCTCCTCCGGCGTGGGCTCGTGGTCGAAGGACTTCACCAGCTCGCAGTAGCCGAAGATGTGCCCGTCGCCGTACCAGATGGTGAAGTTGCTCTCCGGGCCCTGCTTCACCGCGTCGCCCCGCTCGGCGATCAGGCCGTCGTGGCGGCGCTTGTACTCCTCCTCGCAGCCCGGGTGCAGCTTCGTGGCGAACACCCGGTGCCGAATCAGCGACTTGTCCCTCCGCACGACGCCGATGTCGTGGTACATCCGCCGCATGCTCCCCGGCGCGCAGACCAGCTCCACGCCCTCGGGCAGCTTCGCCAGCGCCCCGTCCAGCTGGCCGCTGTAGTCCGCGCACTCGCCGTAGCCGAACAGGTACTGCTCCATGTGCCAGATCGAGAAGTTGTCCAGCCCGGCGGCGGCAAAGTCCCCCGCCAGCGCCTTCACGGCTTCGATGCCGGCCTCCCGGTCCCCGGTCAGCTTCATCACGAACGCCACGCGCTCGATGCCGTCGATGAGATCAATCTTATCCATTTGTAATCCACCTCGCTCAAAACTCGTAGTCGCAGGCCACGGAGGCGCTGCGCACCTCGTGCATCCGCTTCTTCACCGGCATGTGCACCGGGTGGGTCTGGTAGGCGTCGAAGGCGGCGCGATTCTCGAATACCGTAATCAGCGCCAGGTCGTAGCTGCGCTCGCTGCCCAGAAAGTCCGCCCCGGCCTCCAGGTCTGTCATGCCCTCGATCCTGCCCTTCATGCCGTAGAAGTTCTTCACCAGCTGGGGAATCTCACCCTTGAACTCGTCCTTGATCTTGAACATCACGATGTGGCGTATCATTCGCATCTCCTCCTCACTCGCCCGCCCGGCGGTCGTACCATTCGTCGATATCGAGTATGCGGGGCACCACGTCCCGCGAAGAAACCTCCATCACGCACAGGCTTCCGTCCTTCAGCGCGCCGGGATTGATCACCAGCACCCGGCCCAGAAAGCCCGTGAACGCCCGGTGCGTGTGGCCGTAGAGGGCCACGTCCATCATGTTCTCCTCGGCGTAGTAGGAGAGCTTGTCCGCGCCGTAGCGCACGCCGAAGCGGTCGCCGTGCACCAGCAGAAAGCGCTTGCCCTCCACCACCTCGCGGGCCTCCCGGGCCTCCCGGGACATGTAGTCGCAGTTCCCGGCCACGTAGGTCAGCGGAATCCCCAGCCGCTTCTGCAGCCACCTGGCGTCGTCCACGATGTCGCCCAGGTGAAACACCCGCTCGATCCCCTCCGCCTTGCAGTATTCCACAAAGCGCTCCAGGTGCAGCCGGCCCCCGTGGGAATCCGAAACCACCGCGATGCGCGTCATGCCTCCGCCTCCAATCTCGCCAGCAGCGCCTCGATGGCCCGGTAGCGGTGGGACACCTCGTTCTTCGCCACCGGGTCCGCCTCGGCGAAGGTCACGCCCAGGTCGTCCGAGTAGAACAGCGGATCGTAGCCGAAGCCGCCCTCCCCCCGGTACTCGCGCAGGATGCGCCCGGAGCACGCGCCGTAGGTGATGATGGGCTCGCGCCCCGGCCGGCACAGCGCGATGGCGCAGCCGTAGTGGGCGGTGCGCCCGGGATCGTCCACGTCCGCCAGTTCCTTCAATAGAAGCTGATTGTTCGCCTCGTCGTCCCCGTGCACGCCGCAGTAGCGCGCCGAGTGCACGCCCGGCCGCCCGTTCAGCGCGTCCACGCAGAGCCCGGAATCGTCCGCCAAAGTCGCGCAGCCGGTCAACTCCATCAAAGCCTTCGCCTTGATCAGCGCGTTCTCCTCGAAGGTCTCGCCGTCCTCCTCCACGTCCGCGCGCACGCCCAGCTCCCGCATGGAGCGCACATCGTAGAGATCGCCCAGGATCGCCTTCAGCTCGCGCAGCTTGCCGAAGTTGTTGCTCGCCAGCACCAGCCGCGGCTTCTTGTAAATCACCTCCACCCGCTCGCCTAGCGCGTCCAGCTGGGCCTGCATCAGCTCCAGCACGCCCTTCTCCCCCAGCGCCAGCAGCTCGTCCAGCTGCGCGCGGGAGTAGGAGCCGTGCTCGCCCGTGCCCTGCACCTCGACGAAGCCCAGCTCGCCCTTGGCGTCGCGGGTCATCACCACATTCATGTCCACCTCCGCGCGGCTGTCCTGGCTGTACTCCAAATCCAGCACGCACGCGCCGTCCACCACGCCGACGGACACCGCCGCCACCTGCTTCACGATGGGCGAATCCTGAATCACGCCCTCCCGCAGCAGCCTGTCCACAGCCAGGCATAGCGCCACGAAGCCGCCGGTGATCGAGGCCGTACGCGTGCCGCCGTCGGCCTGGAGCACATCGCAGTCGATGTAGACCGTGCGCTCGCCCAGCCGGGTCAGATCGCAGGCGGCGCGCAGGGAGCGGCCGATCAGCCGCTGAATCTCGACGCCCCGGCCGTCCTTCTTCACGCCGTCCCGGGCCTTGCGCTGGGGCGTGGAGCCGGGGAGCATGGCATACTCCGCC
>CANQGC010000249.1 GCA_947600345.1 uncultured Clostridia bacterium | reverse complement strand
CACGCGTCGCAAATCGCGCCGCAGCCGTCCGGGGAGCCGTCGTCCACCAGAATCATCTCCCAGTCCCGGAAGCTCTGGGCGCGCACGCTCTCCAGGCACTTAGGCAGGTAGCGCTCCACATTGTAGACGGGAACGATGATCGAAACCTTTGCTCTCCTCCCAGGCATAGAAAACCTCCCCAGCCGCGCCTCAGAACGCGTCCGTGCGGTAGGGCACGGAGTTTCCGAAGCCGCGATACGCGTAGTAGTAGAGCCAGTAGGCCAGCAGGATCGCGACGAAGGCGGCGGTGATCATCCAGCGCGTGCCGGGCGTCACCCTCCGCCGAAGCGCCTCGTGCAGCTCGGCGATGGCGGCGCACTGCCAGATTCCGAAGTACTGGCTCAGCCGGAGCGCCGCGAAGCCGAAGCGGCCCACCGCGGAGCAGATCAGCGCGTCCAGCAGCAGGAAGGCGTAGACCGTGCGGTTGCGCGCGTCGCGCTCGCAAAGCTCGCGGCGCAGGGCGGTGAAGCCGATGAGCACGGGCGCCTTCGACAGAAGCTGCATCCCCGCCGAGCTCGCCTCCTGGGTCTTGACCACGTAGTGCAGGTAGCGGTCGTCGAGCACCCCCCAGGAGATCAGCGCCCGCAGCACCGGCTCGAGGCCGAGCAGTATCCCCGCCGCCGCACCCAGCAGCAGAAGCGTCCGCGCGCCGCCGTTCCTGCCGCCCTGCAGGTAGCGGTGGAGCAGGTACAGCAGCGGCAGCACCACCGCCGACTGGTGGAACAGCCAGGCGGTCAGGAAGGCCAGGCACGCGCGCACCGGCTTCCCCTCCAGCGCCAGGCAGGCGGCGCAGAGGCCGAAGGCCATCGCGATCCACTGGCGCATCTCGTTGTAGGTCAGCGTGTAGTAGATCAGCAGCCAGGCCAGGAACAGCATCGGCGCTTCCTCCCGCCGCGCGGGATAGCGGGCCACAAACCAGCACAGCGGCGCGCAGATGAGCAGCTCCGTGGCGAAGAACAGCAGGTGATAGTCGCCGCTTATGCGGGTGCAGAGGAAGACCAGCAGCTCGTAGCCGAGCTCCATCTTCATATTCCCCAGCAGCGTGGAGAGGCTGGCGATCCTGCGCACCCGGCGAAACTCCGGCACGGCGTAGGTGACGGTGTCCACGCCGACGCCCACGGCCCGCAGCCCGGCCAGCAGGCTGAGCAGCAGCGCGATGCCGGCCAGGAGCAAGCCGCGCAGCGCCAGCCGCCTGCGCCCGATCCGAACCGCGCGCTCCGACCTTTCGTACGCCGCCACCAGCGCCCCCGCGATGGAAAACGTCAGCAAGTAGACCGCCACGACACCACGCTCCCGCCTTCCGATGGAGAAGGATTTCGATTCATTGCCCCGGGTTTTTGCACCTTCGCCAAAGCGCCCAGGCGCTCGCGGCGCGGTTCAGGCGGCCCAGCAGGTAGCTCGCCCCCCTGCCCAGGTAGCTGCACCGCGCGCCGACGCGGTTCTTCGGCCGCATCAGCGCCGACCGATCCCGCGCCGCCGCGCCCCGGTAGCGCAGCATGCAGCGCCACAGCAGCTCGCGGGCCTCCCGCTCTCGGAGCGGCGTCTGGGCGAACACCGAGTAGGCGCAGGCGAAGGCCCGGGAGCAGGCCGCCGGGTACAGCGAGGCGTCGCAGGCCAGCGCGTCGCCCACGCTCCGCTCCCCCACCTGGATGCAGCTCAGCTTCTTCGGGGTGTAGCGCTGATGCACGGTGCTGTCCGGCCGGATGCGGTAGGCGTAGAGCCTGCCCTCGACCATCGCCATCCGCTGCGCGGCCATGAAGGCCCGGGGCAGGCAGGCCAGGTCCTCGTAGACCCAGCCCTCCGGCAGGCGCAGTTCCGCAAAGATCTCCCGCCGGAACAGGCCGAAGGGCATGCCGTTGGGGATGCGCTGGTACAGCAGCAGCCGCAGCGCCTCCGAGACCTCGATAGGCCGAATCGCGCAGGATTCCACGCTCGCGTCCAGCCGGACACCCGCGTCCCCTTCGCGCCAGAAGGGCACGTAGCCGCCGAGTATGGCGATGTCGCTTCCATAGCGCTCGACGCCCGTCCACAGCGCCTCGATGAAGCAGGGGGCGACGAAGTCGTCGCTGTCGGCGAATGCCACGTACTCCCCCCGGCAGGCGTCGAGCCCGGCGTTGCGGGCGGCGGCCTGCCCGCCGTTCTCCCGGTGGAGCGCGCGCACGCGGGCGTCCCGCCGGGCGCAGGCATCGCAGATCTCGCCGCAGCGGTCCGGGGAGCCGTCGTCCACCAGCAGGATCTCGAGTTCGCGGTAGCTCTGGGCGAGCAGGCTGTCCAGGCAGCGGGGCAGGTAGCGCTCCGTGCCGTAGACGGGCACGATGACGCTGATCAGCGGTCTCTCCATGCGAAGCTCCTCTCCTCCCGGACCGGCGCTCAGCGCCGGTAACCCGTCAGTTTGACAAACGCCCCCTTCGCCAGGCGGTAGACGCCCAGCCGGTGGCAGAGCCTGCGGGCCGCCCGTTCCGCCCGGGTGCGCGGCGTCTGCGGAAAGTGGCGCCGGTACACCTCCCCCGGATCCCCCCGAGCCAGCTCCGCCAGGAAGCGCGCGCGCTCCGGCAGGTCCGGCACCTCCACCCGCATGGCCTCCCTCGCCGCGCGCAGCTCGATGGGCTCCAGGTCCGCGTCCGCCAGCCGCGCCAGCAGCCGCTCGCCTTTGGGGGTGTTCGCGGCGACGTGGGAGGCGCCGAGGCCGTCGTCCATGCGCCGCGCCCGGGGATACTCCCCGATCTGGAAGCAGTCCCAGAGGGTGACGTCCCCGGCGCGCTCGAAGCCCCGGAAGGGGCAGGCGGTGCAGCTCGGGCGGATGCTCCGGCTCGAGAAGAAGGCCCGCAGGTAGGGGTCCGTGTCGATGCCCTCGCAGCTGACGCACTCCCCGCTCTCCCGGTCCCGCAGCGTCAGCGCGGGATACTCGTAGCCGCAGACCGACTTGTCCCGGAAGCGCAGCTCGTAGCGGCTCCGGGGCGCTTCGCCCAGCAGCGCGTCCAGATACTTTCTCAGCGCCATCGGCGAGGGCACGGCACGGCACACCAGGTCCACGCAGTATAGCTTCTCCCGCTCGCCCAGGGCCATTCGCAAACCCGCCACCTGGCAGGGCGTGCCGCTGAAGACCACCTCCCGCCCCGCGTCCAACAGGGCGCGCACGCGGGAGATGCTGTCGCCCATGTCGCTCTGCACGTACTTGCTGCCCTGGAGTGCGGTGAGCTCCGCCTCGCTCCGCGCGCAGACGTGGCGGCAAACCAGCTCCCCGTCCAGCGCCGCGCCGAAGACGGCGCCGCTGCGGCGGACGCAGTCGCGGGCGATGGCGGCGAACATGCCGCCGGAGGTGCTCCCCCGGCGCACCTCGTCCGAGCGCGCCCTCCCCACGAACGCTTTCCGGGGCTCGAAGCGCTCCGGCCCGCCGCCTCGCAGCGGGCACACCCGAACGCAGCTGCCGCAGCCGGTGCAGCGGGAGGCGTCCGCGCGCGGGTAGAGGAAGCCCTCCGCGTCCGGCTCCATGGCGATGCACCCCGCCGGGCAGACCTGCGCGCAGGCCGTGCAGCCGCAGCAGCGCCACTTGTCCTCGAAACGAATCACCGTGCCACCTCCCTGCGAAGAAAGCGCTTCGAGCTGCGCCGCAGCGCCTCCAAGCGCGGTTCGATCCGCGAAAAGTCCATGTGCAGAAGCTCCCCTCCCAGCGCCTCCGGCTGCCGCAGCAGCAGGCGCTCCGGGCAGCCCATGGTCTCCAGCAGCGAATCCAGCCGGGCGTTGGTGGAGTAGCGGTCCCCCTCCCGGTGGCGGTGGAAGGCGAAGAGCGTCCGGTGGAACAGCAGCGACAGCGCCGAGGCGTGGAAGGAGTCCGTGCAGACGAACGCCGCGCCCGCGAGCAGCTGCAGAAACTCCGCCGGGCCCACGCCCTCGGGGACGCAGTCGGCGAGCGCCGCGTCGGAGGCGACGAGCTCGTCCGGGCAGCGCAGCAGCACGATGGGCAGCCCCGCCGCCTCCCGCAGCCGCCGGGCGAAGGCGCGCGCCAGCGCGCTTCTGCCCAGGAAGTAGCAGAGCAGGTAGCGCTTTGGCACATCCACCGGCTCCGGCCGAAGCGCCTCGCGCCACTGCCCCGCCGTCAGCAGCAGCGTGGGGTCGCATACGAGCTCCGCCTCCCGGCCGCTCAGCGCGCGCACCATCGCCTGCCCGCTCCGCTCGCGCACCGAGATCGCGTCCATCTCGCCCAGGAAGCGCCTGTAGACCGCCTCGTCCGAGCTCCACAGCTCCGAAACCCCGAAGCTGGCCGCGTAGGACGCGCGGCGCACGCCCTCCGGAGCGAAGTCCAGCGAGTAGAAGCCCCCGTACGCGTTCACCGGCAGCCAGGTCTGGTCGCTGCCCACCAGCACCGCGCGGTAGCTCCGGCAGCCCTCGCGCAGCGCATCCATGCAGTCGAACGCCGGCGAGAAGCGCAGGTGTTC
>CANQGC010000248.1 GCA_947600345.1 uncultured Clostridia bacterium | reverse complement strand
ACGGCGCTGTAGAGCCCGCCCACGCGGTTGTGGTTCTCCGCCGTGACGACGCAGCCGCACTTCTTCGCGCACTCGATCACCAGCGCCTCGTCCAGCGGCTTGATGGTGAACATGTCGATCACTGTACACTCGATGCCCTTCTCGGCGAGCGCACCTGCCGCCTTGAGCGCCGCGCCGACCATCAGGCCCTCGGCGATGATGGCGCAGTCCGCGCCCTCGCGCAATTTGACGCCCTTGCCGATCTCGAAGTCGGAGCCGGCTTCGTACATCAAATCGTTGGTCTTGCGGTTGACGCGGATGTACTTGACGCCCTTGCGCTCGGGGAGCTTGGGCAGTATGTTTTCGAGCATCGCGCTGTCGGTGGCGTCGATCACGGTGGAGCCAGGGATGGCGCGGTAGAGCGCCACGTCCTCGAAGGGCATGTGCGTGCCGCCGTTGAAGGCCGCCGTGACGCCGGGGTCGGTGCCGATCATCGTGATGTCGTTGCCCGCGTAGCCTGCGGACAGGAACACCTGGTCGTAGCAGCGCCGGGAGGCGAAGGGGCCGAAGGTGTGGCAGATGGGCTTGAAGCCCGCCGCCGCGAGCCCTGCGGCGATGCCCGCCATGTTGGCCTCGGCGATGCCGCAGTTGATGGCCCGGTCGGGGTGGGCCTTGGCGTACTTGGCCGTGCCGATGCAGCTCATCAGGTCGGCGTCCAGGTAGATCAGGTCGGGATTCTCGTCCAGCATCTGCGGGATCTTTGTGCCGAGCACGTCCTTAAACGCGCGCACATCCGGGTCGCCGTTATAGATTACTTTAATCATGCCCCGACGCCTCCCTTCAGCTTGGCCAGGTCCGCCTGCACGGCCGCGATGTAGCTATCCCAGGTCTCGGCGCCGACGGTCATGGAGTGGTTGGCCGTCGTCTCTTCCACGGCCTTGACGCCGCTGCCCTTGATGTTATCCATGACGACGGCGATGGGCTTATCGGACTTGCGGGTCAGCGCTTCGTAGAGCGCCGATACGTCGTTGCCCGGCACGCGCGTGGCGTCGAAGCCGAAGGCCTCGAACTTGGCGCGCAGGTCGAAGGTGGGCAGAATGTCGGCGGTGTAGCCGTCGAGCTGGCGCTTATTGTCGTCGATGATCCAGGTGAGGTTATTGATCTGCTTCGCCGCGGTGAACATCGCGGCCTCCCAGCACTGGCCCTCGTTGAGCTCGCCGTCGCCGACGATGAGGAAGGTGCGACTATCGCGGCCCTTGAGCTGATCGCCCAGCGCCATGCCTGCCGCCTGGGACGTGCCCTGGCCGAGGGAGCCGGTGGTGCAGTCCACGCCGATGGTCTTATTCTTATCGCAGTGGCTGGGGAAGTTGGCGCCGGGGCGGTTGAGGGTGAGGAGCTGCTCCTTCGGGAAGTAGCCCTTGAGGGCGAGCGTGGCGTAGACCGCCGGACCCGCGTGGCCTTTGGAACAGACGAGCTTATCGCGCTCCGGCCACTTGGGGTTCTTGGGGTCGATGCGCATGACTTTGCCGTAGAGTACCGCGAGGACGTCGCAGACGCTGAGGGAGCCGCCGATGTGGCCGAAGCCTCGGGATTTCATCTCCTCCAGCAGGGCGAGGCGGATCTCCGCGGCGAAGATTTGCAGATCGCGGATTTCGGTTGCGTTCAAATTGGTGTGCCTCCTTTGGATCGAGGGGGTGAGTGAGGGTTGCGCGCCTGCGGGCGCGCGAGTTAGTGGCGGCTGTCTGGTTTGGGCGGCTTTTGCCGCCCAAACCTACCCTGCGCCGCGGCGGCCCGCGGTTTGGTTACGGCGGGGCGTTAGTGCGAATTGCCGGGGTTGGGTTTGGAACCGCGGGCCGCTGGGGGACGCTGGGCTCCGCCCAGACCCGTTCGGGCGCTGCCCGGACCTGCTTAAGGGACTCTGTCCCTTAAGAATTCCTGCCAAGGAACCTGAGGTTCCTTGGATTCTCCCTTTTGCTGCCGCGCCTTTTTCTAGCCTTGGACCTTCACCGGGATGCCGCCCTTTTCGCAGCTCTCCTTGGCGGCGATGGCGATGCGGACGGGCTGGAGGCCGTCGAACGCGCCCACGGCCGTCTCCGTATCGTTCAGACACGCGTCCACGAAGGCGTTCTCCTCCGCGATGAACGCGTCGTTATAGCGCTCCAGGAAGAACCACAGCGGCTTCTCCTTCGTCACGCCCTCAGCCGTATAGTAGGTCGTATTGTTCGGCGTCTCGTTATCCGCGGTGATGCAGCCCTTCGAGCCGAACACCTCCACCCGCTGGTCATAGCCGTACACCGCCTGGCGGCTATTGTCGATCACGCCCAGCGCGCCGTTGGCGAACTTCAGCGTGATGATGCAGGTATCCACGTCGCCCGCTTCGCCGATCTCCGGGTTGACCAGGCACGCGCCCACGGCGCTGACCTCCTCGACCTCGCTGCCGGAGAGGTAGCGCACCATGTCGAAGTCGTGGATGGTCATGTCCACGAAGATGCCGCCGGAGACCTTGACGTAGGAAAGCGGCGGGGCCTCCGGGTCGCGGGAGGTGACCTTGACGATGTGCACGTCGCCGATGCCGCCCGCCTTGACCACTTCATGCACGTGCTTGAAGTTTCGGTCGAAGCGGCGGTTGAAGCCCACCTGGTACTTGACGCCGGCCTTCTTGACCTCGTCGAGCACGGCCTTGATCTTATCCAGGTCGTGGTCGATGGGCTTTTCGCAGAAGATGTGCTTGCCGGCCTTGGCGGCCTCGATGGAGATGGGCGAGTGCGTGTCGGTGGAGGAGCAGATGAACACCGCGTCGATGCTGGGGTCGTTCAGGATCTCGTGGTAGTCCGCGGTGTACTTGACGCCCAGCTGCTCGCCCAGCGCCTTGGCGGCGGGCTCGTAGACGTCGGAGATCGCGGCCAGCTCCGCCTTGGGCACGCGGTTGACCAGGTTATTGGCGTGCAGCTTGCCGATGCGGCCCGCGCCGATCACGCCGATTCGCAGTTTCCTGTCCATGTGGATTGCCTCCTATTCTTAATTGAAAGGATTCCGAGGGGATCAGTATTGCTTCGCGTCCTTGACGTGGTCGAGGTGGTTCCGCCACGCGGCGCAGTTGGATTCCTTCTCGGAGACCTCGGGCGTGCCCACGCGCCACCAGGAGCCGTAGCCCTCGGTCATCGTCTTGGGCATGACCTTGATGTCGATCAGCACCGGCTGGTCTTTTATTTCCTTGGCGGCCTTCAGCGCGGCCTGGAGTTCGTCCATGTTGGTGGCGCGGAAGCCCTGGCCGCCGTAGGCCCGGGCGATGGCGGCGAAGTCCACGCTCATGAACTTGCCGTCGTGCTTGCCGGTCTCGGGGTTGCGGTAGCGCAGCTCGGTGCACAGCGTGGCGTTGCCCTGGCCGTTCTGCAGGTTGTTGATGCAGCCGAAGCTGGCGTTATCGAACAGGCAGATCACGACCTTCTTGTGCTCCTGCACCGCCGTCACGAATTCGGAGTGGAGCATGATGAAGCTGCCGTCGCCGACCATGGCGTAGACGTCCTTATCGCCCCAGGCGAACTTCACGCCCAGCGCGCCGGAGATCTCGTAGCCCATGCAGGAGTAGCCGTACTCCATGTTGTAGGTGTCCTGGCCGCGGGCGCGCCACATGCGCTGCATGTCGCCGGGCAGCGAGCCGGAGGCGCCGATCACGGCGGCGTCGGGGTCGATGGCCCAGTTGATGGCGGCCAGCGCCCGGGTCTGGGTGAAGCACGAGCCCACGTCCTCCGCGTACTTGAACGCGGACTGGGCGTTGGCGTCGTTGACCTCGGGCGTGAAGCCCTCACCCACCTCGATGCCCTTGAGCCGGTCGTACTCGGCGTTCCACTTGGCGATGGCCGCCTCGATCTCGCCGCTGTAGGCGGGCTTGTAGCCCTGAAGCGCCGCTTGCAGCTTGGGCAGCGCGGCCTTGGCGTCGGCGATGACCGGCGTGGCGTCGAGCTTGAACGCCTGGAACTCGCTCACGTTGATGTTGACGAACTTAGCCTCCTCGTTGAACAGCCACTTGGAGGAGGTCGTAAAGTCGGTGTAGCGGGTGCCGACGCCGATGATGCAGTCGGCGTCCTTGGCGATGTCGTTGGCCGCGGAGCAGCCGGTGACGCCCATGCCGCCCAGGTTCAGCGGGTGATCCCAGACGATGGCGCCCTTGCCGGCCTGGGTCTCGCCGAAGGGGATGCCCAGCGCCTCGGCGAACGCCTTAAACTCCGCGTGCGCCTCGGAGTAGCGCACGCCGCCGCCGCAGACCAGCATCGGCTTCTTCGACGCGCGGATGACCTTCGCCGCCTCCTCGATGGCGATGTCCGTCGCCGGCCTGCGCTCGATGCGCCAGGTGCGCTTCGCGAAGAAGCTCTCGGGGTAGTCGTAGGCCTCGCCCTCCACGTCCTGGGGCAGCGCGATGCACACCGCGCCGGTGTCGGCGGGGTCGGTCAGCACCCGGAACGCGCTGATCATCGCGCTCATCAGCTGCTCGGGGCGCACGATGCGATCCCAGTAGCGGCAGACCGGCCGGAAGGCGTCGTTGGTGGACA
>CANQGC010000247.1 GCA_947600345.1 uncultured Clostridia bacterium | reverse complement strand
GCCGATGACCCCTTGTATGCCCTTGCTTTCCAGAAGGTGCGCGATCCATGCGTTGTGGTACCCGGCGTCCAGTCCCACCCGTGGATCAATTCCATAGTGGGCAAGAGTCCGGGCAAGGCGACGGTTACCGTTATGGCCAGCACCGGCAAGACCGCGAGCTGCGAGGTAACGGTCGTTCCGGGCCCAACGGATATGCGCGTGCCGGAGAGCCTCCTGATGGGCAAGGGGGAGAAGTACACGATCCAGCCCGAGATCGACGAGGGCAGCTTGGCCGACTTCTACTACTATATTGACGACGATAGCATCGCAACGGTCGGCGAGGAGACCGGCAAGATCACGGCGAAGGCCACCGGTGAGACGAACATTTCCGTCACGACAGGGAACGGTATCAGAAAGACCATCCACCTGACCGTAAAGGACGCGCCCAAGAGCGTGAAGGTGGCGGACAATGCCGGGACGCTCAAGACGAAATTCACGAAGAAGCTGAAGCTGGGCGAGAGCTATAGCTTCACGCCCGTGCTTTCGGAGAACTCCGGTTCGCAGCTGACGGTGAAGTCCAGCAAGAAGGACGTCGCCACGGTGGAGCCCGATCCGGAGAAGCCCGGCAGTTACGTGGTGAAGGCCATCAAGAAGGGCACCGCTTCGATTACGATCCAGACATTTAACAAAAAGAAAGCCACGATCACTGTAAAGGTGAGCTGACGGCAAACGGCAGAGGAGGCTTTCCCGGCGAACATCGCCGGGAAAACCGGAGGCCGTGAGCGCTTACCACGGCAAGTTTCTGGAGCAGTACACCTGGGCCAGGCCGATGGCCGCGGAGCTGGACGCGGAACAGAGAATTACGAGCTGAGCGCACATTGCGCCAGTGATTCGACCAGTTCGCTCAGGCTCCTCTCCGGTTGAAAGAGGTCGAACAATTGCAGATGTACCCTGGCGCCGTCCGAGGCGGAGAAGCAGCGCTCCGCTTCGGGCGGCGCTTCTTCTGCCCAGGGGTAGATGAGCGTTGCGCTTGCAGCGCCGAAGCGGCGCTGGTAGGCGTACATCTGGTACATGTCCGCCTCGGCGACGCCGCCGTTCTTTGCGTTGGCGTGCAAGAGCTTCCACTTCGTGTCGAGTACAAAGACAGCGCCATCCGCTTTGCGGCGAACGACGATGTCCGGACGGAGCCGGAAGCGCGGCGGCGCATCGAAGAGGCGGTGGCTTCCGTCTTGAAGGACACAGAGTACCCCACGCCGCTGAGCTTGCGGCGCAGCCGTCGCGCCACGTAGCGCTCGAACAGCGCCTCCATGGGGAACAGCAGCGCCAGAGCCACGTCATCGCCTGCGAAGGAGGTGAAGCCGCGCCCGGTGAGGAATACCCTGCACCAGAGGAGCGCCCGGGTGTAGTCCCGGGTGTTGCGGTCGGGTGCGCAGCGCCGCAGGTCTCCGGCGCCGTCAACGGAGGGCGGTACCGCAGCGAAGGTGTCCAACAGCAGGCGCAGGTCCCGGAGGTTTTGCGGGCTGCCGCTGTGGCGGCGCAGGAAGAGCAGCGTGGATTTCAGCAGCCGGTTCTCCGGCCGGTCGGCGGTGTAGCGGTCGCAGATCACGGCGAAGCGCTCCCGGTGGGCGGCGTTTTCGCGGATGTGGCGCGGGAGGTCGAGCTTGCCGCGCAGGTATCGTGCGTCCTCCTCGACGTGTACGTAGTCGCAGCGCAGGCCGCGCCGGACGATGGCGAAAACCTCGTCGATGAACATGCGGACGAAGGCCTTGAGCAGGTTCATCCGCGCAGTGTCTACACCGGTCGATTGCAGCGCCCGGTAAGGCGCATCGGGTAGCTCCGAAAGCATCTCGATCAGCAGTCGCCGCGCCCGGACGCGGGGGTTCCCCTCCGGCGCGGCGGAGCAAATCTTCGGGAGAATTTCGATCACCGCGCCGTCGGCCGTGACGATCACGCCCACGTAGTTCCGCGCCGTGAGCACGTGGCCAACACCCCGCCGCGCGGAGACACCCATCAGCTCCAGCGGGTCGGCTCCGCCGCGGGCGGTGAGCAGGAAACTTTCCAGGTTGGCAAAGGTGGAGGAGGGCAGCGCCACGCAGCCTTCGACCTGCCGCTCTGCCACGAGGCAGCCGTATTCCTCGATTTGATAGACCCGGTTCATCGCGTCCTCCGATCAGAGCAGGAAGCGATAGGCCGCGGGATCGTCGAAGGCCTCCGGGTGAATCTCGTATCGCCTCTCGGCACAGGCGACATTCCCGTCGCCGAACAACTCTCCGGCGTCGCAGGAGATCGCAGCCACAAATTCAGGCGCCAGCGCGCCGTCACGCTTCTGGCTGTCGCCGAGCACCAGACGAATCTTCTCGAAGTCGTCGAAGAAGTATTCCTGCAACAGCGGCAGTATGTTCTCGCGGAAGATATGCGCCAGCGTCGCCATGTCCGGCGATTCCCGCAGCGGAAGGAGGTAGCTGTGGCCGATGGTGTGCTCCCGGTCGTAGAGCGCGGCGATGCGCTGGTTCATGCGCTCCAGCATCCTTGAGACGGACATGCCCTCCACCCCGATTCCCTCCAACAGCTCCGGCCGCGGCAGTAGTTCGCGGAACTGGAAGCGGCGGCGCAGCGCGGTGTCGATGGGCGCGATGGAGCGGTCGGCGGTGTTCATCGTGCCGAGGAGGTATACGTTGCCCGGCACGCGGAAGGAAGCCTTGGAATAGGGGAGCGTGGCGGAAGCGGCCTCGGGCGCGCCCTTTCGCTTCGAGGTCTCGATCAGCGTAATGAGCTCGCCGAAGATCTTGGAGATATTGCCGCGGTTGATCTCGTCGATGATGAAGACGAAGTTGCGCTTCTCTACGGGGTGGGAGGCCCATTCGGGATGGTTCCTTTCCAAGATGTCCAGCACGATGCCCGGCGTAATGTCGTGCAGCTGATAGACGGCGGATAGCGTCATCTTCTTGCCGCCGTTGAGCGCTCGGATGTTTGTGACCGTTTTGTCCAGCCACTTTACCTTGCGCAAGCGCTTGTAGTGCGCATATTCGTCGTGCCACTCTGGCTCGCCGGTGACAATACCGATAGCATCGATCTCGTCCTTGCTGTGGCAGGAAAGCACGATGTCGTTTGCCTGCATGCGATTCAGGAAAGCATTCAGTGAAACCTTTCCTTTTGTGACGGAATTCGTCTCCACATTCTCGCCGTACTGATCCCAGCCGATGCGGATGTGATCGTTATCGAGGCAGTCCCTGCGCGTGGGGTTGTCGCCGGTTCCCTCCAAAGATACTTTCCAAACGCTGGATTGGTCCGAGATTCCAAGCTGATCCACGTTCACCCTGCGGGAATCAAACATCTCCGCCTGCTCGCAGAATGCCTTGAAGATGCCCGCCTCTATTTTGTAGGCGATTTCGCCGCTGGGGCCGTCCGTCTCCTCTTCGGCGTCGCTCTGCACGTCCGGCGAATCGTCCCGCAATACGGGCCGGATGCCCTCGATGAATTCTTCGTAGCCGTACGATTGGTGGAAGGTGACGAATTCCAAACGCCCCTGGGAGCGAAATGCCTCAAAGCGGGCGAGTACTTCTTCGCGCGGCCATTCCTCGATCTCCGCCAGGGGACGGTTTTCCAGTATGGACAGCGCGTAGACGGGCAGCGCATAGGTCTTGCCCGTGCCGGGTGGACCGTACAGTATGGTGTTGAGGGGCACATCGGTGCCGGTGGTCGGGAGAATCGGCGCACGCTGGGACATCGGTTCCACTTCCCTTTCGTTTCATAAGGATTCTTCTCCTACTATCATACAATGAATTGACCCAAAAGACAAGCATGATTGCGAGGCCGTCGCAATCATGCTTGTGTCAGGAATTCGATCACTCGCCCCTGGAAGTCCCTCGCCTCCAGGAAGGCGGCGTGGCCCAGGCCGGGGTAGATGTGCAGCGCGCTGGTGGGGATCAGGGGCGCCAGTTCCTCCGACGTGCCGGGGCCGATGTTGGCGTCGCTGTCGCCGCCGATCACCAGCGTGGGGCAGGATATGCGGTGGAGTTCCGCGCGGGCGTCGTGGCCCACGCAGGCCCGCGCGTGGATGATGAAGCGGGTGAAGTCCTCCGGCGCGCCGATCCGGCCCACGAGGGGGAGGAAGGGCCTGTACAGCCGGAGCCGCGCCGGGGAGCTGGAGCAGCGGATCGTGTCCAGCACGATGGCGCGGTAGTCGCCTGTCTTCGCCCACTCGATCCGGCGGGGAATGGTTCGCAGAATCGTGTCGTTCGGCCCGGCCAGCGATACCGCCAGCACCAGCTTCTTCACCAGCTCCGGATGGTCGATGGCCAGGTATTGGGCGACCATGCCGCCCTGGGAGATGCCAAGCACGTGCGCCGGGCCGAGGCCGAGCTTGCGCATCGCCTCCGCCTGGTCGCGGGCCATGTCGCAGGTGGTGTAGTCCGCGGGCAGGTCATTCTTGCGGCTGAACACGTACACCCGGTAGCGCCGCGCGTAGGCGCGGTACGCGCGCGCGAGGGCGCGCGCCCGGCCGCGCACCGTGCGCAGGCCGTCGCTCAGGCCGGGCAGGATGACCAGCACCTCCTCGCCAG
>CANQGC010000246.1 GCA_947600345.1 uncultured Clostridia bacterium | reverse complement strand
CCGTCGATCACCAGCGAGTGCACCACCGGGTTGATGCCGTAGGCGGTGAGCCCGGCGTCCACCCAGGCCGTCAGCGCGTCGATGCCCATCGAGAGCAGGTCCGAGAGCCAGGTGCCGATCAATCCAAACGTCAGATAGAACACCAGCGCCATGATCGCCACGAAGGCCGGTATGGCCGTCCACTTGCCGGTGAGAATTTCGTCCACGCGCTTGCTGCGCAGGCGCTCCCGGCTCTCGCTGGGGTGGACGACAGTCTGGGCGCAGAGCTCCTCGATGAAGCGGAAGCGCATGTCCGCCAGCGCCGCCATGCGGTCCTGGCCGCACTCCCCCTCCATCTGGGTGACGATGTGCTCCAGCGTCTCGACCTCGTTCTGGTCGAGGCTGAGCGCCTTGAGGATCAGCTCGTCGCCCTCGATCAGCTTCGTGGCGGCAAAGCGCGAGGGGATGCGGCAGCGGCGGGCGTGGTCGTCGATCAGGTGCGTCACGGCGTGAATGCAGCGGTGCACCGCGCCCAGGTCGCCGCCGTCGTCCGGGCAGAAGTCCATGCGCTTGGGATGCTGGCCGTAGCGCGCCACGTGGATGGCGTGCTCCACCAGCTCGTCGATGCCCTCGTTCTTCGATGCCGAGATCGGCACCACCGGCACGCCCAGCGCCTGCTCCAGCAGGTTTACGTTGATGGCCCCGCCGTTGACGCGCACCTCGTCCATCATGTTGAGCGCCAGCACCATCGGTATGTTCAGCTCGATCAGCTGAATCGTCAGGTACAGGTTGCGCTCGATGTTCGTGGCGTCCAGTATGTTGATGATGCCGTCGGGCTTGTCGTTGAGCAGAAACTCCCGGGTCACGACCTCCTCGCTGGTGTAGGGCGAGAGCGAGTAGATGCCCGGCAGGTCAGTCACGCTGGCCTCGGGGTGGCTGCGGATCGCGCCGTCCTTGCGGTCGACGGTCACGCCGGGGAAGTTGCCCACGTGCTGGTTCGAGCCGGTGAGCTGGTTGAACAGCGTGGTCTTGCCGCAGTTCTGGTTGCCCGCCAGCGCGAAGCGGATGGGCTGGCCCTCGGCGATGACCGCCTGCTCCTTCGCGTGCAGCTTCAGCCCGGCCTCGCCCACGCCGGGGTGGGGCACGATCTCCAGCCGAGCGCTCCTGTTGCGCACGCCGTGGGCCTCGTGAATGTCGCGCAGCTCGATTCTGGCGGCGTCTGCCTTGCGCAGCGTCAGCTCGTAGCCTCGAGTTCGAATTTCCAGCGGGTCGCCCATCGGGGCGGCCTTGATCATCGTGACCTCGGTGCCCGGGGTCAGTCCCATGTCCAGTATGTGCTTGCGCAGCGCGACCTCGTCGCACTCCACGCTATGTATGATCGCGTCCTTGCCGGGCTGCAGCTTCTCCAGCGTCACGCGCGTCCCTCCCGCATTGCAAATTCGAGCGGCGCACAGGCTTGTCCGCCCGCGCACGCCCAATCCATTCCCACTACATAGTATAGTCCAAAATGTCGCGTCATTCAATCCCTATCCGGGATTTTACAGGCGATGGGCGCGCGCACGCGTAACACCAAATTCATGGGCGGAATCTTGCCGCGCGCCGCGCTTCATGCTATAATGTTCGTTGCAATTTGAGGATACGGAAGAGGTAGCAATGCAGGAAACTTTCTCCCGCCGGGCGGCGCTGAAGACCATCGTGCTGCTGGCGTGGCCCACGGTGCTCGAGCAGGTGTTGATGACCGCCGTGAGCTACGTAGATTCGGCCATGGTCGGCCGCATCGGCGCGCGCGCCACCGCCGCCGTGGGCATCACGGCAACGGTGAATTGGCTGGTCGGAAGCTCGATCTCGGCGCTGAGCATCGGCTTTCTGGCCTACATTTCGAAGGAAATCGGCGCCAGGCGGCCGGAAAACGCCCGCCGCGCCGCCGCCCAGGCTTCGCTGGTGACGCTGATCGTCGGCATCGCGGCAACGATCGTCTCCCTGGCGCTGAGCGGGCGCATCCCCGTTTGGATGCGCGCCGCGCCGGACATTCTGGACGACGCCCGGCGCTACTTCTTCATCACCTACGCGCCGATGCTCTTCCGCACGGCCAGCATCATGTTCGGCACCTGCCTGCGCGCCGCCGGAGATACGCGCACGCCGCTGCGGGTGAATCTGATGATGAATCTCGTCAACGTGGCGTTCAATTTCCTGCTGATCTACCCCGGCCGGACGGCTTCGCTGCTCGGAACGCGCGCGTTCATCCCCGGCGCTGGGCTGGGCGTGACGGGCGCGGCGCTCGCAACGGCGCTGTCGTTCGTCGTAGGTGGCGCGGGCATGGCGATGGCGCTGCTTCGCCACCCGCTGCTCTCTCCCCGCGGTTTGAGTTTGAAGCCCAACGGCGAAATTCTGCGGCCCTGCCTGAGGGTAGCGCTGCCCTGCGGATTGCAGCGCTTCGGCACCAACTTCGGCTTCGTGATCTTCGCCTCGATGATCAACAGCCTGGGCACCGTCGCCACCGCCGCCCACTCGATCGCCAACACGGCGGAATCGGCCTTCTACATCCCCGGCTACGGCATGCAGACCGCCGCCGCGACGCTCGCAGGCAACTGCTACGGCGCGAAGGACCAGGCGCGCATGAAGCGGCTCACGCGGATGCTGATCGCGCTGGAGGTCGCGCTGATGCTGCTCTCCGGCGCGGCGCTCTTGCTGGGCGCGGAGGCGCTGATGGGCGTATTTACGCGGGACGAGCAGGTCATCGCGCTGGGCGCGCGGGTGCTGCGCATGGTGGCGGTGTCCGAGCCCATCTACGGCGTGGCGGTGATCCTGGAGGGCATCTTCCAGGGCGTGGGCGACACCCGCTCCGCCTTCATATTCAACATACTGTGCATGTGGGGCGTGCGCATACTGGGCACCTGGGTGGCACTGACCTTCTTCGGCGGCGGGCTCACCGCCGCCTGGGGCTGCATGATCGCCCACAACGCGCTGCTGGGCGCGCTACTGACGATGCGCTATCTTCGCGGGAGATGGAACCCGCTGAACCGGGAGGCTGCCGATGCGCTTTGACGAGGAAGTGGGACGCGCCCTGACCGGCCGCTGGCGCAAGGTTATCTGGCGGCCCTTCATGGCGGCAATCAAGGAGTACAAGCTGGTCGAGGCGGGCGACCGCGTCGCCGTGTGCGTATCCGGCGGCAAGGATTCCATGCTGCTGGCGAAGTGCATGCAGGAATTAAAGCGCCACAGCCCGTGGGAGATCGGGTTGCGCTTCCTCTGCATGGACCCCGGCTACGCCCCGGAGGCGCGGGCGCGGATCGAGGAGAACGCAAAGCTGCTGGGCATACCGCTGGAGTTCTTCGAGACGGACGTGTTCGCCGCGGTGGAGGCGATGGACTGCAACCCCTGCTTCATGTGCGCCAGGATGCGCCGGGGCTACCTCTACCGCAGGGCGAAGGCGCTGGGCTGCAACAAGATCGCGCTGGGCCACCACTTCGACGACGCCATCGAGACGCTGGTGATGAGCATGCTCTACGCCGGCCAGCTGCGCGGCATGCGGCCGATGATCGACAGCGACAGCGTGCCGGGCATGCGGCTGATCCGCCCGCTCTACGAGGTGCGCGAGGCGGAGATCGAGGCCTGGCGGGACTTCTACGGCCTGCGCTTCCTCCCCTGCTCCTGCGCGTTCGCCGAGCGGAGGACCGATTCCAAGCGCCAGGAGGCGAAGGAGCTGATCCGGCAGCTGGCGGCGCTCCACCCCGAGGCCCCGGCCAACATCTTCCGCAGCGCCCACAACGCCATGCTCGACAGCCTGAACGGCTGGAAGCTGCACGGCGAGGCGCACAGCTTCCTGGAGGAGGAGCGCGGCGGCCCCGGCTGAGGGGGCGCGGGAGCGCATAAAAAATGAAGCGGGAAGCCATTTGGCTTCCCGCTTCATCTTCTCCTTAGAAGCGGCTCTGGCGCTGGGCCTCGAAGCAAGCGCGGCAATAAACCGGACGGTCACCGCGGGGCTGGAACGGAACCTGAGTGGGCTGGCCGCAGCCGTCGCAGATCACGTCATACATCTGACGCTCGCCACGGTTGGCGCCACCGTTGGCGGCACGACGGGCCGCACGGCAGGCCGGGCAACGGCCGGGCTCGTTCTGGAAGCCCTTGTCAGCATAAAACTGCTGCTCGGAAGCGGTGAACACGAATTCCGCGCCGCACTCGCGGCAAACCAAAGTCTTGTCTTCGAACATGGAAATATACCCTCCTCAATGTGTGTGCCCGTGCGACGTGTACCTCTGAGCCGAGTCCACCATCGGTAGGGTCCAACGGAGGGTTACGGTATCGAAGTTCCCGGATCGGGGCTGAAATTATTATAGCACAATCCGCCCGTCTTGTACAGCCCTTTTCACAAATTTTCACTCGCTTTTCTTCCACAAAATATGAAATATGTGGCCGCGTGACAAACACTGCTCGACGATTCCGCCCCCGGATCACTCCGCTGGGGAATCGCCGCCGCCCGGCTTCTCCCCGGCGGTCCGATCCCTCGGCGCGCCCGCGGGCCTTCCCGCGCCGCGCTCCCTGGGCTCCTCGCCGCCCCTGGGCGCCGCGGAGC
>CANQGC010000245.1 GCA_947600345.1 uncultured Clostridia bacterium | reverse complement strand
CCGCGAGGTCACCAAGAGCCAGCAGGCGATGGCCCAGGCGCTGGTGGAGGCCGGCGCGGACGTGATCATCGGCTACAATCCGCACTGCATCCAGCGCGCCGTGTGGCTGGAACTCACGGACAGCGCAGGAACCGTGACCAAGCGCACGCTGTGCGTGCTCTCCAATGGAAACTTCCTGTCCGACGCCCGCGACCAGTACATGGATTCCGGCGTGATCTTCCAGTTCACCATCCAGGAGCGCGAGGACTTCAGCGGCGTGGACGTGGTCGACCCCACCTACATCCCCACCTACGTGTGGCGCATCGAGGACAGCGAGGGCGATACCCCCTCCTACGACTATCGCACACTCGCCTGCGGCCAGTGGCTGGAGACGGCCCCCGAGGGCATGAACTACACCCAGACGAGCCGCATGCGCGCCGTGTGGGCCGAGGCCCAGAGCGTGATGGGCACCGACGTGGCGGCCGTCGCGAACGAATAGCCCTGGAAACCGCAGAACCCGACGCAACCGGCCGAACGGCCAGCACAAACTTCGACTCCCGGCTCCAAAACGATGTTTTGGAGCCGATCTTTTCAAGCGATATGAGCGATGAGGCGAAGCTCGGAGAGCTTCTATTATATTGGTACGATTCCAACGCGCGGACGCTGCCCTGGCGCGGGACGCGCGATCCCTACCGGGTGTGGCTGTCGGAGATCATGCTGCAGCAGACCCGCACCGGCGCGGTGGAGCGCTACTACCTGCGCTTCCTCGAGCGCTTTCCGGACGTGTTTGCGCTGGCGGAAGCGCCGCTGGACGAGGTGCTCAAGCTCTGGGAGGGAATGGGCTACTACTCCCGCGCCCGCAACCTCCACGCTGCAGCGAAGCGCGTCGCGGAGGCGCGCGGAATATTTCCCGATACTGTGGAAGGATTGCAGCGTCTTCCCGGCGTCGGGCCCTACGTGGCCCGGGCCGTGGCTTCCATCGCCTACGGCCTGCCGGTCCCCGCGCTGGACGGCAACCAGATGCGCGTGCTCTCCCGCTGCTTCGCGGTGGAGCGCGTGTTGAAGACGCCCTTCGACCTGGAGCCGGAGGCGCTGTCCTGCCTGGATCGCGAGCGCCCCGGCGACTACAACCAGGCGCTGATGGACCTGGGCGCCACCGTCTGCACGCCGAAGCGTCCGAGCTGCGCGGAGTGCCCCCTCTCCCCCGCCTGCCGGGCGTTCGCGCTGGGCGAGCCCGAGCGCTACCCGCGGCGGCCCGCGCCCGTGGTCAAGCGCGAGGAGGCGCGCACGGTGTTCCTGGTGGAGCTCCCCGGCGGCGTCGCCATCCGCAGGCGGCCCGAGGGCGGGCTGCTGGGCGGGCTGTACGAGTTCCCGTCCGTTGAAGGACATCTGGATCAAGCAAAGGCCGGAGCCGCGCTCGCGGAGCTGGGCTTCACCGGCGCACAGCTCCTCGGGCCGCTGCCCCCGGCGAAGCACGTGTTCACGCACCTGGTCTGGCGGATGACCGGCTGGCGCGCCCGGGCGGAGGCCGCCCCGGAGGGAACGATTGCCGCCGATGCCGGCGGCCTGCGCAAGCGGGCCTTCCCCAGCGCGCTGCGCAGATACTTCGAGCTGGCGCTGGAACTGCCCGCCTGCCGGACCCCGGGCGACGAGGAATGAACCTTCGCCCTCGCCAGATTCCCCATTGAAAAGTCTTGTGGAATATGCTAGAATGAGAGCAGAGTAATTTGACAATGAGGTGAAACCTATGCGAGCAATCATCAACGGCGCAATCGTGCTGCCGGACCGCTGCCGCGAGCACTCGGCGCTGCTGTTCGACGAAAAGATCGTCTCCATCATGCCCATGAGCGAGCTGCCGGAGGGGATCGAGACCATCGACGCCGAGGGCGGCTTCGTGATCCCCGGCCTGATCGACATGCACATCCACGGCTACCTGGGCGAGGACGCCTCGGACGGCAAGTTCGAGGGCATCCGCACCATGGCCGAGGGCGTGGCGAAGAACGGCGTCACGAGCTTCCTGCCCACGACGATGACCGTCTCCTACCCCGAGCTGCGCGCGGCCTTCGACCAGATTCGAAGGGCCATGGCCGAATCCGCGAAGCCCAGCTGGAAGGGCGCGGTGGTGCTGGGCGTCAACGCCGAGGGCCCGTTCATCTGCCCCGCCAAGAAGGGCGCCCAGGCCGGCGAGAACATCAAGCCCGGCGACGCGGCCTTCCTGAAGGAGAACCTGGACGTGATCCGCGTGTTCACCATCGCGCCGGAGATGCCCGGCAACATGGACTGCATCCGGGAGATGGCGGGCAAGGTGCTGATCTCGATGGGCCACACCTCCGCCAACTACGACCAGGCCCACGCGGCCATCGAGGCGGGCGTGCGCCACGTGACGCACCTGTTCAACGCCCAGACGGGGCTGCTCCACCGCGACCCCGGCGTGGTCGGCGCGGCGCTCACCGACGAGCGCGTCAGCGCGGAGCTGATCGCCGACACCTTCCACGTGAGCGCACACCTCTTCCCCCTCGTCGCCAAGATGAAGGAGGACAAGCTGGTGCTGATCACCGACTGCACCCGCGCGGGCGGACTGGCGGACGGCGAGTACACGCTGGGCGGGCAGCCGATCTTCGTCAAGGGCATCGAGTGCCGCCTGGCCAACGGCACCATCGCCGGGAGCGTGCTGAAGCTGAACGAGGCCGTGCGCAACCTGCTGGAGAACACGAGCCTGCCTGTCTGGGATGCCGTGAACGCCGCCAGCCTGAACCCGGCCAGGCGCATCGGCGTCGCGGAGCGCAAGGGCTCGCTGGAGCCCGGCAAGGACGCCGACATCGCCATCTGCGACCGGGCGTTCAACGTGCGGCGCACCATCCGCGGCGGCGAGACCATCTACACTGCGTAAACGGAGGTACAAGTTATGAAGCTCAAATACCCCGCGATACTCGACCCCAACTTCCAGCCGATGGAGCTGGTGCTGCGCGAATTCGAGGCCCAGGTGAAGGCCAATCCGAGCCAGCGGCTGTGCATCGCGCTGGAGCGCCACAAGGGCTACTGCGAGCGCTTCGACTTCGACGTGCTGGCCGACGGCGTGGACGACGCCCGCAACGACGCCGTGGTGGAGCGCGTCGTCAAGACGCTGCTCTGGGTGTTCGGCGGCTGGAAGATCACCGTCTGCGGCTCGAAGCAGATCTATGAATACCTGCGCGACTGCTACCGCCCGGGCGGGCTGCGCGCATTCGACGAGGGCTTCATGAGCCGCGTCTACGAGCGCCCCTTTGAGGTGGCCTACGTGGAATCCTCCGAGGCGATGCCCGCCACCCGCCACAGCGCCAGCGCCGTGGGGCGGCACCTGGACGGCTGCCGCATCGGCTTCGACGCGGGTGGCAGCGACCGCAAGGTCAGCGCCGTGATCGACGGAGAGGCGGTGTACTCGGAGGAGGTCGTCTGGCATCCCAAGACCCAGTCCGACCCGGAGTACCACTACCAGGGAATCCTGGACGCCTTCCGCACCGCCGCGAGCAAGATGCCGCGCGTGGACGGCATCGGCGTGAGCACCGCGGGCGTGACCATCGGCAACCGCATACTGGTGGCCTCGCTCTTCCTGAAGGTTTCCGACGAGGACTTCGAGCGCCGGGTGAAGAGCATCTACCTGGACGCCGCGAAGGAGCTGGGCGAAAACATCCCCATCGAGGTCGCGAACGACGGCGACGTGACGGCGCTGGCCGGGGCGATGGACCTGAACGAGAACGGCATACTGGGCATCGCGATGGGCACCAGCGAGGCCGGGGGCTATGTGGACCCGAACGGCAACATCACCGGCTGGCTGAACGAGCTGGCCTTTGCGCCGGTGGACTTCAACCCGGGCGCGATGGTGGACGAGTGGAGCGGCGACTACGGCTGCGGCGTGAAGTACTTCTCCCAGGACAGCGTGATCAAGTTGGCGCCCGCCGCGGGCATCGAGCTGGACGAGAAGCTGACCCCCGCCGAGAAGCTGAAGATCGTGCAGGGGCTGATGAAGGACGGCGATCCCCGGGCGGCGAAGATCTACGAGACCATCGGCGTATACTTCGGCTACACCATCGCCTACTATGCGCGCTTCTACGAGATTCGCCACGTGCTGATCATGGGCCGCGTGACGAGCGGCGAGGGCGGCGTAATCCTGCTCGACCGCGCCCGGGAGGTGCTCAAGGGCGAGTTCCCGGAGCTCGCGGGACACATCTCGCTCAACATCCCGAGCGAATCCAGCCGCCGCGTCGGCCAATCCATCGCCGCCGCAAGTCTGCCTGCAGTGCAGGCTTCCACCTGCTGCCGCGACTAGGCGACGGACTTGGGGCCCGTAGATTATGGGCCCCAAGTCCTGCGGTGCGTTTCTGAAGGAGCGGTAGTGCGAGGCACGACCTCTGGCCCCATAGATCCGAGGGCCAGAGGTCTTCGTTTGGCGCACCGAGGCCCCGACCTCAACGCGGCAGCAGAAGGGAGAATCCAAGGAACCTCAGGTCCTTGAAGGTTGGAAACCCGAAGGGTTTCCAAGTCTGCCCTTCGGGCAGACCGCGACGGTTCAAATCGAAGATTTGAAGCGCCGCGCCGCCGGAATTCTT
>CANQGC010000244.1 GCA_947600345.1 uncultured Clostridia bacterium | reverse complement strand
TCCGCCCGGACCTGCTTAAGGGACGCTGTCCCTTAAGAATTCCTGCCAAGGAACCTGAGGTTCCTTGGATTCTCCCTTCTGGGGTTACGGTGGGGCGTTGGTGGATGAGGCGGAGGCGCTGGCCAGTGGGCCAGCGCCTCCGTTTGCTCTTGCGGTTCCCTCAGCGGGGATCCGCGCTCTGTTGGTTTGCTGTGCGCTTGCGCGATCAGCCGCCGTAGGTCTCCGCCACGTACTGCTCCACGGTGTCCGCGGTGACCATCGTGATCGGCAGGCCGGTGTAGCGCTCCAGCTCCTCGCCGGCCAGCGCCTTCAGGCACAGGTCGATCAGCGCGGTGCCGTGCGCGGTGCCGCCGCCCAGGCCCAGGGAGCCCTTCTCCGGCTCGCCCTTGGCGATGTTCTCGCATTCCTGCTCGGTGGCGTCCACCGAGAACAGTCCGTAGTCGTCCCACTCGGCCTCGGGCACGTTGCCCTTGATGGCCTCGTTGCCGCCGACGCCCGCGCCGCCGGAGATGCCCAGGTACACGCGGCAATCCGGATAGGCGCTCAGGAACGCCTCGGTGGCCGCCATGCCTTCCTCATTGCTCAGCACGGCCGCGGTGCCGACCAGCTTGCTGTCGGGATAGCGCTTGAGCATGGCTTCCTCGACGGCGTTGCCCTCCTGCACGCCCAGCTCGATGGTCGGGATGTTCATGAAGGTCCACTCAAACTTGCCGTCCGGATAGTGCTCGTCGATCCAGGGGCCGCACATCTCGATCAGCGCGTAGCCGTTGGCCACGGGGTCCAGCGCCAGGTTGCTCTCGGCGCCCACGAAGTCGGTGGAGTAGGAGATCACGCGGATGCCGGCGTCGAGCGCCTCCTTCACCACGTTCTCGATGGCAACGGGGTCGATGGGCAGAATGACGATGGCGTCGCATTCGCTCATGATGTAGTTCTCGATCTGGGAGATCTGGGTCTGGGAATCCTGGCCGCAGTCCACGTAGCTCACGTCGTGGCCCAGGGACTTGCCGTAGGTGACCGCCGTCTCCACCAGCTCGGCCCACACCGGGTTCGCCAGGTTGTAGAAGGAGAAGCCGATCTTGTAGGTCTCTCCGGCCTCCGCGAAGCACACTCCGGTGGAGAGCGCCAGCGCCAGCACCAGGATCAGGGCAAAGAGTTTCTTCATTCTTGTCTACCTCCAATGATTATTTTTTCAACACACGCTCCGGTGTGTCAAATTCGGGTTGCGGGGGAAGCGGATCACTCCGCGTTCTCGGGGTTGATGGCCTTGAGCTTCTTCACGCGCTCGGCGCTGCGGGCCACGCTGGCGTCGTAGACCACGGCGATCAGCAGAAGCGTGCCCTTGATGACCAGCTGCCAGTACTCGTTGACGTTCATCAGCAGCATGCCGTTCTCCAGGAAGCCGATGATCAGCACGCCCATCAGCGCCTGGCCGATGGTGCCCTTGCCGCCCAGGTTGCTGACGCCGCCGAGCACGCAGGCGGTGATGACGTTGAACTCGAAGCCAGCGCCGTTGGAGGACAGGCCGGAGTTCGTGCGGGAGAGCAGCAGCACCGCCGCCACGGCGTTCAAAAAGCCGCAGATCGTGTGGGAGGCCACGCGCACCAGCTGGGTGTTGACGCCGGAGAGCTTGGCCGCCTCCTCGTTGCTGCCCACGGCGTACAGGTAGCGGCCGAAGGGAAGCTTGGACATGGTGATGTGGCCCAGGATCAAAATCACGATCATGATGATCAGCGACACCGGCACGTAGCCGCCGATGGTGCCCTGGCCCAGGTAGGAGAAGCTATCCGGGAAGCCGTAGATCGGTATGCCGTTGGAGAACAGGTAGCTCACGCCGTTGAGGATCTGGGAGACCGCCAGCGTGACGATCATCGGGTGCACGCCCGAGCGCACGATGACGATGCCGTTGAGCGCGCCGATCACGATGCCGATCAGCAGGCAGACCAGGATCGCGGGCACGGGGTGCACGCCCATCTTGGCCATCATCGTGGCGCAGACCACGTTGATCACCGAGAGCTGATAGCCCAGCGACAGGTCGATGCCGCCGCCGACCAGCACCATCGTCAGGCCCACCGCGCAGATGCCCAGCGTGCAGATCTGGCGGCTGACGTTGAAGAGGTTGCGCACCTTGGTGAAGTTCGGCGCGAAGATGCTGAACATGATGAACATCACGACCAGCACCAGCAGCACGCCGTACTTGCTGAAAATTGCCGATAAGCTTCTATCCTTCTTCATGTATTTCCACCACCTGACGAGTATTTTAGCACGGTCTCCTGGTCAAAGTCGTCGCGCTCCAGCGTGCCGGAGTAGCGGCCCTTGGTCAGGATCAGCAAGCGGTCCGACATGCCCAGCAGCTCCTCCATGTCCGAGGAGATCATGATGATGGACTTGCCGCTGTGGATCAGGCGCACCATGATCTTGTAGATCTCCGCCTTCGCGCCCACGTCGATGCCGCGGGTGGGCTCGTCGAAGATCAGTATCTCCGGGTCCGCGCCCAGCCACTTGCCCAGCACCACCTTCTGCTGGTTGCCGCCGGAGAGGTTCTTCACGCGCTGCCCAAGCCCCGGCGTCTTGATCTCCAGCGCGTCCACCTGGCCCTGGGCGTAGCCCGTCTGCGCCTTGTTGTCGATGAACGGGCCCTTGGTGAGCTTGTGGATGGTCGATATGGTCAGATTGTCGCGCACGGTCATCGGCGCGATGATGCCGTGCTGCTTGCGATCCTCGGGCACCAGCGCGATGCCCGAGGCCACGGCGCTGCTGGGGTTCTTCGGCGATATGCGCTTGCCGTGCAGGTAGAGCTCGCCGCCCTGGATGGGGTAGCGGCCAAAGAGCATCTCGCACAGCTCGGTTCTGCCCGCGCCCACCAGGCCGCCGAAGCCGAGGATCTCACCCTTGTGCAGCTGGAAGGAGATGTCCTTGACGCCGTTGCCGCTGAGGTTTCTGGCCTCGAGCACCACCTCCCGGCTCTCGCAGTGGTGCTCCGGGAAGGTCTGCGACAGCGTGCGGCCCACCATCATGCGGATCAGGTCGTCCTTGTCGGTGTCGGCGATGTTCTTGGTGCCGATGTAGGCACCGTCGCGCAGCACCGATACCCGGTCCGCCAGCGAGAAGATCTCGTCCAGGCGGTGGGAGATGTAGATGATGGTCACGCCCTGGGCCTTGAGCGTGCGCACGATGTTGAACATGGAGTCGACTTCCTTCTCCGTCAGCGGGGCGGAGGGCTCGTCCATGATGAGGATCTCGGCGTTGCGGGAAACGGCCTTGGCGATCTCGACGATCTGCTGGTAGCCGGTGGTCAGGTTCTTGACGAACTCCCGGGGGTTCAGCTCCACGTTCATGCGCTTGAACAGCGCCTCCGACTCGGCGCACATGGCCTTGCGGTCGATGAACAGGCCCTTCTTGCGGAAGTCGCCCATGAAGATGTTCTCCATCACGGTCAGCACCGGGGCCAGCGTGAACTCCTGGTACACCACGGCGATGCCGCTGGCGCGGGCCAGCGCCGGGGTCATCGACTTGTGGGACTTGCCCTTGATGATGATCTCGCCGCTGGTGGGCGTGATGGCGCCCGAGATGGCCTTGATCAGCGTGGACTTTCCGGCGCCGTTCTCGCCGCAGAGCGCGTGCACCTCGCCGCGCCGGAACGTGAGGTTTACGTTGTTCAGCGCGGTGACGCCGGGGTAGAGCTTGTAGAGATTCTTGATCTCCAGTATGTTCTCGGACACAGCGACACTCCTCTCTCCTCGCGGTCAGATTTCAGCGGGGGACGCGTCACATGCCCAGCAGGCGGTACATCGTCTCGCAGGGATAGCTCATGTCGATGGGCGGCTCGCCGGGCTTCTGATCCCGCAGCGCCACGCGGCAGAGGTCCAGCGCGCCGTCGAGTATGAAGCCCGGCACGTTGTACTCCTCGTAGATGCGCTTTAAGTAGCTCAGATCCTTCGTGCCCAGCGAGAGCGCGAAGTCCAGGCGGTAGTTGCGGGCCACGTACTTCTGGTTGTAGAAGTTCGATGTCCAGTTGTGCAGCCCGGACTCCTCGAAGGCGTCGAAGAGCGCCCTGGGCTCGATGCCGGCCTTGTCCATCACCGGGAAGAGCTGGGCGAAGAGCAGCGCCTCGGTCAGGCCGCAGAAGTTCATGGCGATCTTGAGCATGTGGCCGGAGCCGATGGGGCCCACGTGCTTGTAGGTCTTGCAGTAGGCTTTAAACAGCTCCTCGGCGCGGGCGAAGTCCGCATCGTCGCCGCCGACCACGATGTAGAGCGTGCCGGCCTCGGCCTCGTCCGGGCCGTCCATCAGCGGGGCGTCGAGCATCGCGCCGCCGTGGGCCTTGACGTCGGCGTAGAGCTTCTTCGTGGACATGGGGTAGCTGGTGGAGGTGTCGATGATCATCTTGCCCTCGACGCCGGCCTCGATGAAGTCCGCGACGGTGGCCTCCACGACCTCCGACTTGGGCAGCGACAGGAACACGCACTCGCTGTGGTTGATGACGTCCTTGGGATCCTTCGCCAGGTAGGCCTTGCCCTCGTAGCGCTTCATCGCCTCGGGGTTGAGGTCGTAAACCGAGAGCTCGAAGCCGTGGCGGATG
>CANQGC010000243.1 GCA_947600345.1 uncultured Clostridia bacterium | reverse complement strand
GGCGGCTACTTTTAAATCGGGGAAGCTGCGCTTCCCCTCATAAAAGGCGCGCCGCCGCGGCCCGCGGTATGGGGGCGGTGGAGCTTTGTTTCGCATTGCCAAACCATTGGCCGGATACCGCGGGCCGCATGGGAGCCTTACCAAACGCAGAAATCCTGACCTCGAATCTATGGGTCAGGATTTCGTCGTTTCGAGCGATGCAACGATCAGGAACGCAACGCAGGACTTCTGGCGGTCGGCCTTATGCCGCCAGAAGTCCGTCGCCTGAACGCGGCAGCAGATGGAAGGCGGCACAGCCGCCTGGGCTCCGCCCAGACCTGCTTAAGGGACTCTGTCCCTTAAGAATTCCTGCCAAAGGACCTGAGGTCCTTTGGAATCTCCCTTCTGCTGCCGCGCATAAAACACGGACTTGGGCCCCATAGATGGGGCCCAAGTCCTGCCTCTCGTTTCTATAGTGGCCTTCCTGCCATGCGCCGGCTCAGTTCGTAAACTTAAACCCCGACCGCAGTCCCGTGACGACGAAGAATACCACGATCATTAGCGCCAGCGCGATGACCATCGCCGTGCGCAGCTTGGGGATGCGCCGCAGGCTCTGCTTCTCGATGATGTTCGGCACGATCAGCGCGATGGCGATGGCCACGATCAGCGGGATCGAAAAGAATCCCTGCTGCTGGTTGGGCTGCGCGTCCATCAGCGTGTCCCAGAACAGCGCCACGCCCGCGGCGATTCCCAGCAGCGCGCCGGTTACGCGCTGCATCAGCGTCCAGCGCTTGTCGTCCATCCGCGCGCACCACTTCTGGAAACCGTTCATGCCGGAATCCTCCAGCAAACTGTCCTGCACCTCGTCCGCGCTCAGTGTGGGCGTGGGCTCGTCGTCGAGCGTGGCGTCGCGCTCCTCGTACTCGGGGTTTTGCTTGTTCTCTTCCATAGGGCTCGGCCTCCGTCTGTCATACTGATACTATTATGCACGAAAACGCGCCCGGGCGCAAGTGTTTTTTACAGGCCGTCCCTTCCGGCGCTCAGCTCCGTGTAGATGTCCTGCATCTCCCGGTCCAGCCGCGCGCTGTCCTCGGCGCACTGCTTCAGCCGCCGCCGCAGCTGCCGCGTGGTCTCCTGGTCGGATTTATAGCGCAGCTGGTGCTCCAGCGTGGCCCAGAAGTCCATGGCGATGGTGCGAATCTGCACCTCCACCGGCACCAGCTCCGTGTGGCTGGACAGGAACACCGGTATGCGCACCACCAGGTGCAGGCTGCGGTAGCCGGATTCCTTCGGCGCCCGGATGTAGTCGCTGCGGCGCACCAGCTCCACGTCGTTCTGCCGGGTCAGCAGCTCCGCGATGCGGTAGATGTCCTCCAGGTAGTTGCAGACGATGCGCACGCCGGCGATGTCCGTCAGGTGCTCCTCGGCGGATTCCAGCGTGGCGGGGTAGCCCTTGCGCCGGAGCTTCTCGGCGATGCTGGCCGGGGACTTCAGCCGGGTGTCGATGTGGTGGATGGGGTTGCGGTCGTAGCGCACGCGGAACTCCGCGTCCAGCACCTCCACCTTCGTGCGCACCTCGCGGATCGCGCCCTCGTAGAGCTGCATCATTTCGCGGTATTCCTGGTAGCTCGCCGTCACCGGCGGCGCCCCGATGGGCAACATTGCTTCGTTCATGGTTTGTCCTCCGTGGTTTCATTGTAAGGGGCGCGTATAAACCGATTGTAAACGATTCGTCATCATTCACAACGAAAAAGCGCTATTCGTCCGGACGCTTTTGCGCTATAATGAGGGGAAGAGGAATGTACGTTTAAATTCCGTTCATGCGCGCGTGGCACGATAGGGGCGAGGTGATTCGATGTTTCACATTCTGGTGGTCGAGGACAACGACAACAGCCGCAAGCTGATGGAGGCGGTGCTCAGCCAAAATGGCTACGAGCCCATCCCCGCGCGGGACGGCGTGGAGGCGCTGGAGCTGCTCGACCGCAAGCACGTCGATCTGATCGTGCTGGACATCATGATGCCCCGCATGGACGGCTACGAGTTCACCGAGACGCTGCGCGCCTCGGGCTGCGAGATTCCCATACTGATGGTCACCGCCAAGGAGAAGCCCGCGGACAAGCACCGGGGCTTCCTGACCGGCACGGACGACTACATGGTCAAGCCCGTGGACGAGGAGGAGATGCTGCTGCGCATCGCGGCGCTGTTGCGGCGCTCGAAGATCGTCAACGAGCACCGGCTGGAGGTGGGCGGCACGGTGCTGGACTACGACGCGCTGACCGTCTCCTGCGCCCAGGGCGTGCTGGAGCTGCCGAAGAAGGAGTTCATGCTGCTGTTCAAGCTGCTGTCCTACCCGAACAAGATCTTCACGCGCCGCCAGCTGATGGACGAGATCTGGGACATGGAGAGCGAGTCCGACGAGCGCACGGTGGACGTGCACGTCAACCGCCTGCGGGACCACTTCCGGGGCAACGACGATTTTGAGATCGTCACCGTGCGCGGCCTGGGCTACAAGGCGGTGAAGCGCAAGTGAGCCGTCCGCGCAAGCCGAAGCCAAGGCGCAGGCAGCGGCGGGAGAGCGGCATGTCGCTGAGCTGGCTGCTGGTCACGTTCATCGTGGCGGTGCTGATCAACGCGGGCCTGATGACCAGCTCCTCCTACATGCTGCTGCGCCGCTTCGGGGCGCTGCCCCGGATGGATGCCGCGCTCTGGCCGATGCTGATGGTGGCGCTGTGCATACTCTTCGCGCTGGTGCTGACGCTGGGCTTCGGCGGGCAGAAACTGCGGCCCATCCACAAGGTCAACGACGCCATGAAGCGCGTGTCCCAGGGCGACTTCTCCATCCGCCTGGACGAGCGGGAGGGCGACGGCGAGATCCGCGAGCTGATGGCCAGCTACAACCACATGGCCGAGGAGCTGAGCTCCATCGAGATGTTCCGCACCGACTTCATCAACAACTTCAGCCACGAGTTCAAGACACCCATCGTGTCGATCCGCGGCTTCGCCCGGCAGCTCGAGCGGGACGACCTGACCGACGAGCAGCGCCGGGAGTACACGCGCATCATCGCCACGGAGTCCGAGCGGCTGGCGAACATGTCCGCCAATGTGCTGCTCTTGACGAAGCTGGAGAACCAGCAGATCGTGACGGACAAGACCCGCTACCGCCTGGACGAGCAGATTCGAGGCTGCATACTGCTGCTCGAGAAGCAGTGGGAGGAGAAGGAGCTGGAGCTGAAGCTCGACCTGGACGAGCTCGAGTACGAGGGCAACGAGGAGATGATGTCCCACGTGTGGGTGAACCTCCTCTCCAACGCCGTCAAGTTCTCGCCCGAGGGCGGGGTGCTCGAGGCCGGCTGCATGCGCGTGCAGGACTTCATCGTGGTGCGCATCGCCGACCACGGCAGCGGCATGGACGCCGAGACCCAGGCGCGCATCTTCGAGAAGTTCTACCAGGGCGACTCCGCCCACGCCACCGAGGGCAACGGCCTGGGCCTCTCGCTGGTGAAGCGCATCGTCGATCTCCACGGCGGCAAGATCGCCGTGACCAGCGCCCCCGGCCAGGGCGCGACCTTCGAGGTCTACCTGCCCGTGGCGGTGTCCGGGGCCTGACCTTCCCCCTTCGCGGCCCGGCGGTAGGCGCGCGGCGTGCAGCCGAAGGCTTCTCGAAAGGACTTGGTGAAGTAGCTGCCGTCGGAGAAGCCGCAGGCGCCGCAGATTTCGCCGATGGCGGCGCTGCTGCTCCTGAGCAGGCCCGCCGCCTGCTGAAGTCGGTACTTCTTCAGGTACTGGATGGGGGAGGCGCCGGTCACGCGCTTGAAGCAGCGCAGCGCCTCGCTGACGCTGACGGAGGCCGCGCCCGCGATCTCCTCCAGCGAGATTTCCTCGGCGTAGCGGCTGTGGATGAAGTCGAGCATGGCCTTCGTTCGGCCCTCGAAGCGCAGCTCCGCGCCCGAATCGGCGCCGGCCTCCGCGTCGTCCAGGGTCAGAAGCGCCAGGAAGAGGGAGGAGAGCTCGCTTCGGACGTAGAGCTCGTAGCCGGGCGCTTCGTCCAGCATAGCGCGCCAGATGCCGCTCAGCCCGGTGGATATGCGCCCCGGCTCGCCGTTGGCGCGGAACGCCTGCGCCCGCAGCCGGGCGTTGTGCATCACGGGCAGCACGTACTTCCGCTGGAACACGCTGCCCTCGCTGCCGCCCACGATGGAGCCGTGAAACACGAAGGCGTTGAGCATACATTCCTCGCCCGGGGCCGCGTTCCTCATGGCGTGGATGATGTTGGAATTGATGAAGTAGGCGTCGCCCGCGCGCAGCTTCATCCGGTGGCTTCCGGCATCCAGGATTGCGGCGCCCTCCGTCACGTAACCGGCCTCGAACTCCTCGTGCCAGTGCCAGACGGATTCGCTCCGGGTGAGGTTGTCCCGGAAGATCGAAATGGGGAACTGGGGCGTTCCGGCCACGGGCTCCCGCAGCGGGGAATCTGCCGTCGGCGCGGCCTTGCTCTTCGGAAGATTCTCCACGAGCGACGGGCACTCTTTGCCACAATGTCAAGTGATGAATTGAAGATATTCTTAAAAGCTCAAGATGTCCTATAATCATTTTTTCTATTG
>CANQGC010000242.1 GCA_947600345.1 uncultured Clostridia bacterium | reverse complement strand
CTGGTCTGCAAGTACATCCACGAGCACACGGACGTGCGCGTGCTGCTCACCGGCGAGATCAGCGATGAATTGTTCGGCTATAAGTATACGGACTTCGCCCCCGACGCGGCCGCCTTCCAGGAGGAGGCGGAGAAGCGCATCCGCGAGCTGCACATGTACGACGTGCTGCGCGCGGACCGCTGCATATCGGTCAACTCCCTGGAGGCGCGCGTGCCCTTCGGCGACCTGGCCTTCGTCCACTGCGCCATGAGCATCGATCCGGCGCTCAAGATGAACAACCACGACATGGGCAAGTACCTGATCCGCCAGGCCTTCGCCGACGACCACATCCTGCCCGAGGAGATCCTCTGGCGCCAGAAGGCCGCCTTCAGCGATGCCGTGGGCCACTCCATGGTGGACGACCTCAAGGCCCTGGCCGAGCGCAGCTACACCGACGCGGAGTTCGAGCGCGAGCGCATGAAGTATGACCACGCCCGCCCCTTCACCAAGGAGAGCCTCCTCTACCGCCAGATCTTCGAGAAGTACTACCCCGGCCAGTCGGACATGGTCGTCGACTTCTGGATGCCCAACAAGACCTGGCCCGGCTGCGACGTGGACGACCCCTCGGCGCGCGTATTGAAGAACTACGGCGACAGCGGCAAATGATCCCAGGCCGCGCCGCACTTCGCAGGCGGCTGCGCCTCTCGAGTCGAAATCCCTTCGAAACTTCAAGCCTGGCCGAGGCCAGAACGCGCCGGTCGAATTCAAGGAATTCGACCGGCGCGCTTCAAGAACCAAAGCTGCGCGGACGAGCCCCGCGAGCGCCCGGCGAAACTCCAGGAACCGTGTCCAGGGCAATTCACGGCGCTCCGCGCGCCACAAAGCCGAGGCGCCCCTCCCCGGCAAAGGGGCATGGAAGCGCGCCCGCACGGTTCCTCCGGCGCGGCTGATGTCGCCGTTCGCATCAACATTTTTTGTCAATTCTTATCGACAGGTATTGACTTTCCCGCACCCGCTGTGCTATAATAAGCTTCGGCTGACAGCGAAGGGCCTGACCCGCCCCGAGCGCACAACTGCATATACATGGAGAAGTCGCCTAGCCTGGTCGAGGGCGCACGACTGGAAATCGTGTAACGGTCAAAAGCCGTTCGAGGGTTCGAATCCCTCCTTCTCCGCTTCTTCCCCGCACGTAGTGCGGGGATTTAATATCGAGAAGGAGGGATTCGAAGGGGCGGGAGTGAATGGGGTCCTGTGGACCCCAGAGCCGCCCCCGACCAAGCCCGCAGGCGCGAATCGAATCCCTCCTTCTCCGCTTCTTCCCCGCACGGTGTGCGGGGATTTCTTTATGAGAATGTAGAAGCCGGGATTCGAAGCTGCCTGGTTATGCGCTCTTGCCGCTTGTGCGGTGGATGGTGGCGCGCTTGCGGGCGCTGATGGGAAGATAGTAGATGGCGGTCTGGGCCGCCTGGGCGGTGGGATAGCTGCCGAACATGCCCACGCCCGGCAGATGGATGCGGTATGCCACCGATGGCTTGCCTTCGCGCGGCGCAGGGGCGCTCGTCGATTTCTTCATATGGTTCCCTCCCTTTGGATTTGCGGCGCTTCGCCCTCCCGCGCCTTCGCGGGCGCCTGGAAGCGCTTCCCTTCTCTGGAAGATATTCTACCCCGCGAACCTTAATTTAAACGAATAGAGCATGCCGCGAATTATAAACAGATTCCGGCGATTCTGGAAACAAATCATGAACGCCGCCGGCCGCACGGGTGCGGTGCGCCGGTTTTTCCCCAAATACGCGAATTATTTTTGTAAGAAATGCCAAAACAGGAAATCCTTTTCCTGGAAATTCGGCTCCGGTTTGTGTAGAATTTTGTCGGAAATTGACGAAACAGGAGATGCTTCGCATGCGCGTGTCCATCCCCTCGATGCTGAAGATACTGGCTCCCGCGGTCAAAAACTTCCGGAAGTCATCCAAGTACCCCACGCAGGAGGCCTTCGCGGAATTTTTGCACGTCGTGCCCCGCACCGTGTCCAACGCGGAAAACCAGCGCGCCTTTCTCGATTCCGGCCCGCTGCTTGCCTTCCTGGATTCCCTGAACCCCGACGACTCCCTGGCGCTGATCCACGAATTGCGCGTGGCGTGGGACGAATTCTTCCAATCCAAACCCGACCTCTGAGCGGCTCCGGCCGCTCTTTTTCTTTGTGCGGCCTCACCTCACCGGCGCATGAAGCATCGCCTCCGGAGGCATGCTGAGTTTACGCTTGACATTGTTAAGAATATCAGATATAATATCTGTAAGTTTGTACGTGTATGCCAGAATAATTAAGAAACGGGGGAGCGCCATGAGCAAGTACGTCATATTCACCGACTCTGCCTGCGATATCGAACCGGAGCTTCTGCAGAAGTGGAACGTGCCCTTCGTGAGCCTCACCTATCGCTTCGAGGGCGACGAGCGCGAGTATTCCAACAGCGAGGTTCCCGCCAGGCAGTTCTACGACCGCATGCGCGCCGGAGGCATCGCCAAGACCGCGGCGGTGAACGTGGAGACCTTCAAGGCCGCCTTCGAGCCGATCCTGAAGGCGGGGAGCGACCTGCTCTACCTGGGCTTTTCCTCGGGGCTGAGCAACACCAGCAACGCCGGCCAGCTGGCCGCGAACGAGCTCAAGGAGGCGTATCCCGAGCGCAAGATCCTGGTGGTGGACACGCTGGCCGCTTCGGCGGGCTTCGGGCTGCTGGTGTACCTGGCCGTGAAGAAGCGCGACGCGGGCGAGGAGATCGAGGCGGTGGCCGAGTACATCATGGACGAGCGCTTCCACCTGTGCCACTGGTTCACCGTGGACGACCTGGTCTATCTGAAGCGCGGCGGGCGCATCAGCGCGGCCGTGGCGCTGGTGGGCACGGTGCTGGGCATCAAGCCGGTGCTGCACGTGGACAACGAGGGCCATCTGATCAACGTGACCAAGGCCCGCAACCGCAAGGCCTCGCTGAAGGAGATTGCCAGCCGCTACGCCGAGCTGGCCATCGACCCGAAGGCGGGCCCGGTGTTCATCAGCCACGGCGACTGCATCGACGATGCCCGGCGCCTGGCGGACATGCTCAAGGCGCAGTTCGGCGTGGAGGTGGAGCTCATCACCTACGTCGGCCCGGTGATCGGCGCCCACTCCGGCCCCGGCACGCTGGCGCTGTTCTTCCTGGGACGCGAGAAATAGATTGCCGGACAGCGCATTGCGTTGAGCGCCGCGCATAAGAGGAGAGCCGCCCGCTTGGGCGGCTCTCCTCTTATGCACGGATGTCAATCATCAACGCGATGAACCTCTATCCACGATTTTACTTCTGATACATCCAAACTTCCACACGCAATGCCCAATCCGAGCCCGACCAGTTCCGACTGAGAAAAACGCAGTTGTACGGCGTTCCTTCGCAGAATCAACAGCATGACCGCCACGCCGATTCGCTTGTTGCCATCCACGAAGCCGTGATTCTTCGCCAGGCCGCATCCGACTGCCGCCGCTTTATCTATGACTCCCGGATACAAGAAAGCTTCGCCGAATCCCGCCTCCGCGCGTGCGAGGACGCTCTCAATCAGCCCGATGTCGCGGATGCCTTCCGACCCTCCCGTTCGCTCAACCAGCTTTTTGTGAAGAAGCAGGACATCCTCCCTCGCAGGCAGCCAAATCATTTCGCCAGCTCCTTGAACGCCTCCAAATTCTCGGAAATGACGGCGTCCATATCTGCCTCCAGTTCCCGCTGAGCCTTCTGTTTGAGAAACAGCGTGAAATCCAGAATTTGTCGCTGCTCCTCTTCGGGCATCGACTGCATCTCCTCTGCGACGCGCTCTGCGAATGTCATCGTCTCTCCCTCTCCTTCACGAATTCGGAATGCCACTTATAATTCTACTCAATTGGGGAGTATTTTACTTCCTCCGCAGCATTGCGCTGAGCCTGTCGCGGAAGGTGGGCTTGGGGACCGTGGTGGGGGCGAGCTCCAGGGGGTGCTCCATGTACCAGGCCTGGACGCCGATGGGCTCGGCGTCGCCCTCGGGCTGCAGGGCGATGTAGTTGCCGTCGCTCATGAGCCTGCGCGCCTTGGTGTTGTCGGCGAGGATGCGCTGCAGGTAGTCCCACAGCGCGGCCTTGATCTCCGGGCTGTTCACCGGCGCGGCGATCTCCACGCGGCGGGTCTGGTTGCGGGTCATCAGGTCGGCGGAGGACAGGTAGCACTTCATGTTGTCCTTCTCGCCGAAGCAGTAGATGCGCGAGTGCTCCAGGAAGCGGCCCACGATGCTCGTCACCCGGATGTTCTCCGTGTGGCCCGTGATGCCCGGCACCAGGCAGCAGATGCCGCGCACGATCAGGTCGATCTGCACGCCCGCGCAGGAGGCCTGGGCAAGCTTGTCCATCAGGTCGCGCTCGGTGACGGAGTTGCACTTGATGATGATCCTGCCCGCCGTGCCCTTGGTGATCTCGGCGTCGATCAGATCCATCAGCCGGTTCTTCATGGCGTTGGGGGCTACGAAGAGCTTGTCGTAGTCGCCGTCCAGCGAGCCGATCAGTATGTTCTGGAAGAAGCTCACCGCGTCCTGGGCGATGGCCGGGTCGGCGGTCATCAT
>CANQGC010000241.1 GCA_947600345.1 uncultured Clostridia bacterium | reverse complement strand
ATGGACACGGTGTAGAGCAGCTGTCCCTTGAAGAAGTTCGAGGTCCCGTCGATGGGATCGACGACCCAGACGCCCTCGGCCGCGATGTTGCCGCCCTCCTCCTCGCCGTAGAAGCCGTCCTCGGGGCACGCGCCCAGCAGGATCGAGCGGATCAGCTCCTCGGACTTCACGTCCATCTCGGTCACGAAGTCGTTCTCCGCCTTGTGGCGGGCGGGGGTGTGGGGATGGCTGAGCAGCATTTTGCCCGCCGTCCGCGCGGCTCGCTCGGCCAGCTCGGCGCGCTCGCGAAGCGTCATATTGAATCATCTCCCATAGGTTGGCAAATCCCGAATCCTGTGGTATAATTATAACATAGCGGAAGGGAAAGGAATGTTGATTTTTGATGAAGCTCGCATCCTGGAACGTCAACGGCCTGCGCGCCGCCATCGCCAAGGACTTCTACGCAAGCGTCGCTTCGCTCGACCCGGACGTGCTCTGCCTGCAGGAGATCAAGATGCAGAAGGGCCAGTGCGAGGTCGACATGCCCGGCTACGCTCAGATCTTCAACTGCGCGGATAAGAAGGGCTACTCCGGCACGGCGGTGTTCTCCCGGGTTCCGGTGCTGGGCGCGACCTTCGGCATCGGCATCGACGAGCACGACCACGAGGGCCGGGTCATCACCTGCGACATGGGCGCATTCTACCTGGTCTGCTGCTACACGCCGAACAGCCAGGATGGACTCAAGCGGCTGGACTACCGCATGAAGTGGGAGGACGACTTCCGCGCGTACATGCAGAGGCTCGACGCTGAGAAGCCGGTGCTGCTCTGCGGCGACCTGAACGTGGCCCACGAGGAGATCGATTTGAAGAACCCCAAGACCAACCGCATGAGCGCGGGCTTCACCGACCAGGAGCGCGGCAAGATGACCGAGCTGCTCGCCGCCGGCTTTGCGGACACCTGGCGGCGGCTGCACCCGGGCGAGGCGAAGTACAGCTGGTGGAGCTACCGCATGCGGGCCCGGGAGCGCAACGCCGGGTGGCGCATCGACTACTTCATCGCCTCCGAGCGGGCGATGCCGAACGTGCGCGGCGCGGAGATTCACAACGAGATCTTCGGCAGCGACCACTGCCCGGTGACGCTGGAATACGACGCGGAGTGAGCTTTGCGCGCATATCGCGCCGGTTTTGGCGCGAGGGGCTTGAATTTGTGCGAAGAATTGGTTAAAATAGCTTTGGGTGATGCAATATGAAGACGAAGCGGATCAAGTCGGCGATTCCGATCTACGGCTGCGCGGCGCTGTGGCTGCTGCTGGGGCTGGTCTGCCCGGGCATGCTGCTGAAGCTCTGGTTTCTGCTGGTGGCCGTGGCGCTGAGTGCGGGCGTGTACTTCGCGCTCTCGAAGCTCTTCCCGGGCCGGGAGGTGGAGGTGCGCGACCGGGCGAACTCCGGCGATCGGAACATCGACGCGCTGATCGAGGAGGGCCGCAAGCAGCTGGACAACCTGAAGGCCGCCAACGCCGCCATACCGGAGGCGGACATCTCCCAGAAGCTCGAGCGCATGACCAAGGCGGGCGAGCAGATCCTCCAGGTGCTGGAGAAGGATACCTCCCAGGCCCAGGCGGTGCGCCGGTTCATGAACTACTACCTGCCCACGGCGGACAAGCTCATGGCGAACTACCGGCTGATGCGCGAGACGAAGAACCCCGGCGAGAACATCGAGCGCGCCATGAAGGCCGTGGAGAACAGCCTGGGCATGATCGCAGACGCCTTCGAAAAGCAGTTCGACAACCTCTACAAGGACCGCACGCTGGACGTGGAGACCGACATCGACGTGCTCGAGACCATGATGGCCTCCGACGGCCTGACCGACCTGGGCGGCGCCCAGGCAAAGCGGCAGTAGCGCGAGGCAATTCCAATGAGCTATATAAAAGGAACAGATAGAACGAATACAGGAGGGAAAGACAATGTCCGATGAAATCAAGCTGACCCTGGACCCCACCCCCGAAGCCGAGCAGGCCGAAATCCAGCAGGCCGCCGAGGAGGCGCAGGCCGCCGCCGATGCCGCTGCTGCCGTCGCCGAGGATCCCTCGGCCGCTGCCGTCGCCACCGCCGTACAGGGCGCCTCCCAGGGCGATGAAGCCGTCGCCCAGCAGGTCACTCAGGACGCGCTGATCCGCCAGCAGTTCACGCCGGAGGAGCAGCAGATGATCTCCGACTTCTCCAAGCAGATCGACGTGATGGACACGAAGCTCGTGTTCTCCTACGGCGCGGCGGCCCAGCAGAACATCTCCCAGTTCTCGGACAGCGCGCTCAAGAACGTGAAGACCAAGGACCTGGAGGAGGTCGGCGACCAGATCGCGAACCTCGTGTCCGAGCTCAAGGGCTTCGACACCGACGAGGAGCCCAAGGGCTTCCTGGGCCTGTTCCGCAAGAAGAGCGGCGACGTGATGGCCATGAAGGCGCGCTTCGACGACGCCGAGGTCAACGTGGACAAGATCGTCGCCGGGCTGGAGGACCACCAGGTGCAGCTGTTGAAGGACATCGCCATGCTGGATCGGCTGTACGAGCAGAACCTGAAGTATTTCAAGGAGCTCTCCATGTACATCGCCGCCGGCAAGGAGCGGCTGGAGAACTTCCGCGCCAACGAATTGAAGGCCGCCTACGACAAGGCCCAGACCAGCGGGCTGCCCGAGGACGCCCAGGCCGCCAAGGACATGAAGGACAAGGCCGACCGCTTCGAGAAGAAGATCTACGACCTGGAGCTGACCCGCAACATCTCGATCCAGATGGCGCCGCAGATTCGCATGATCCAGTCCAGCAACCAGCTGATGGCGGAGAAGATTCAGACCTCCATCGTCAACACCATCCCGCTGTGGAAGAGCCAGATGGTGATGGCGCTGGGCGTGGCCCACACCCAGAAGGCCATGGAGGCCCAGCGCATGGTCACCGACCTGACCAACGAGCTGTTGCAGAAGAACGCCGAGAAGCTGCACATGGCGTCCGTCGAGAGCGCCAAGGAGTCCGAGCGCGGCATCGTGGACATCGAGACGCTGAAGAACACCAACCAGATGCTCATCAGCACGATGGACGAGGTGCTCAACATCCAGCAGCAGGGCCGGGAGAAGCGCCGCGCCGCCGAGCAGCAGCTGGCCGACATCGAGACCCAGCTGCGCCAGAAGCTGCTGGAGGTCCGCGGCTGATCCGTGAGTTGGAAGGGAGAGAGGGCGCATGCGCCTGAGTGAAAACCGAGTGCTGGCGTGGATCGTGCTGGCGGTCGTGGCCGTCGGCAGCGTGTTTGGCCTGGGTGGGGGACACCTCGCCCGGGAGCGCGGCAAGGTGATGGATCTGTTCTACGACGGCGCTGATTCCGGCACCACCCGCGAGAGCATGGATGCCTATCTGGACCGCGCGGCCGAGTGCGCCCGGACGATGTCGAGCGAGGCCAAGCTTCACCTCGGCGCGGACGACGCCACGGCGGCGAAGATGGACGAGGCGATGGCGAACTTCGGCGACGACGATTCGCTGGACGTGCGCTATGCCGCGTACACGCAGCTGCAGGGACTCTCCGACGAGCTCTACAACAAGTTCTACGCCGACCAGGTGCCCGAGGCTGACCGGGTGAACTTCAAGGTCGCCTACGACGACTTCTGGGGCGCGGACAAGTTCGTGCAGCGCGATCCCTACCGCACCCAGGCCCGCGACTTCAACGACAGCCTGGACGGCTTCCCCGCGGATGTCGCCGCCGGGCTGTGGGGGCTGGACGCACTGAACACATTCGGAGCGTAGCGCTTTCGCGCGGCTCCGATCGACTGCGGCGTGCGCCGGAGGAGTATTGGGATGAAAAGATTCTGGGTTTGCCTGCTGGCATTGGCACTGGCGCTGACGCCCGTGGCAGCGCTCGCCGCGAAGATGCCGTCGCCGGGGAAGGACTTCTACTACCTGGACGAGGCGGACGTGCTGAGCCAGGAGACCGAGGGCGAAATCTTCTTCTGCAACCAGCTGTTGCAGCAGAAGTGTGGCGCGCAGATCGTGATCGCGGCGCTGGACGGCATCGGCGGCGCGGACATCTTCAACTACGCCACCGACATGGCCGAAGCCTGGGGCATCGGCGACAAGCAGGAGGAGAACGGCTTCCTGCTGCTGATGACCATCGACGACGAGGACTACTACGCCACCACCGGAAGCGGCATCCGGGGCATCTTCCCGTCCAGCACGCTCAAGCAGATGTTCGACAAGTACCTGGAGGCCGACTTCGCCGCGAAGCGCTACGACGCGGGCGCGAAGAAGTTCTTCGAGGCGGTGTTCGAGCGCGTGGCGAACTACTACAACCTGACGCTCAAGCCCGCCGACGGCGTGGCGGCGTACCAGAGCTACATGGCATCCAACGCCAACGCCACCAGCTTCGGCGGCGCGCAGGGCGGCGGAGCCCGCGGCGGCTGGGACTACGACGACGGCTATGGCTACGGCGGCTACTACGAGGAACGCGGCCCGGGCCTGTTCGACATCCTACTGACGCTGGTGGTCCTGTTTCTTGTCATGCGCCTGCTCTCCCGCGTCATGGTGGGGCGCGGCAGCACCTTCTGGCTGTGGCACCTGCCCTTCTTCTTCCCGCCGGTGCGCGGACCCAGGTACCGCTACGACGAAGGTCCCAGAGG
>CANQGC010000240.1 GCA_947600345.1 uncultured Clostridia bacterium | reverse complement strand
CTGCCGGGCGAGAAGGTGGAATACGGCAAGATTCGCTTCCGCACGCTGGGCTGCTATCCGCTCACCGGCGGCGTGGAGAGCGACGCCGACACGCTGGACGCCATCGTCGCGGAGACGCTGGGCGCCGTCACCTCCGAGCGCACCAGCCGGGTGATCGACGTGGACGGCGGAAGCGCCAGCATGGAGAAGCGCAAGCGGGAGGGCTACTTCTGATTCCCCCTCGCGCAAACGGCCATTTCTGAAAGGTTTTCTGAATATGAACGCACTACTGAAGTTCGCCACCTGCGGAAGCGTCGACGACGGCAAGTCCACGCTGATCGGGCATATGCTCTACGACGCCAAGCTCCTGTTCACCGATCAGGAGAAGGCGCTCATGCGCGACAGCCGCGGAAGCGACGGAAGGATCGACTACTCGCTGCTGCTGGACGGCCTGATGGCCGAGCGGGAGCAGAAGATCACCATCGACGTGGCCTACCGCTACTTCACCACCCGGCGGCGCTCCTTCATCGTGGCGGACGCGCCGGGGCACGAGGAATACACGCGCAACATGGCCGTGGCCGCCTCCTTCGCGGACCTGGCGGTGATCCTGGTGGACGTCACCCACGGCGTGGTCCAGCAGACCCGGCGGCACCTGCGCATCTGCTCGATGATGGGCATCAAGCACTTCGTGTTCGCCGTCAACAAGATGGATTTGGTCAACTACGACCAGAAGCGCTTCGACAAGATTCGCTGGGAGATCGCCGACCTCACGGCGGAGTACTTCACCCGCTCCATCGAGATCATTCCCGTGTCCGCCACCGAGGGCGACAACGTGACCGAGCGCTCCACCCACATGCCCTGGTACGCGGGCGAGCCGCTGCTGGGCTACCTGGAGGGCATCGACGTGCGCCAGGCGGACGACGCGGACGGCTTCCTGATGCCCGTGCAGCGCGTGTGCCGCCCGAACCGGAGCTTCCGCGGCTTCCAGGGCCAGATTGAGCGCGGAAGCGTGGGCGTCGGCGACGAGCTGACCGTGCTCCCCTCCGGCGAGAGCGCCCGGGTGGAGCGCATCATCGACGCGGGCTGGGAGGCGGAGGACGCCGGCGCCGGCCGCGCCGTCACGCTCACGCTGGACCGGGAGATCGACGTCTCCCGCGGCTGCGTGCTGGTGCGGGGCCAGCGGCCCAAGGTGACCCGCCTCTTCGCCGCTCAGCTGCTCTGGATGGACGATTCCCCGCTGGTGGCCGGCAAGAGCTACATGATGAAGCTCGGCACGAAGCTGATCCCCGCCACCGTGATGCGCATCAGCTACAAGATCGACGTCAACACCGGCGCCAGGCTTCCCTCCGCCGATCTGCGCAGGAACGAGCTGGCGGTGTGCCAGATCGCCGCCTCCGAAAAGCTGGCGCTGGATCCCTTCGAGCGCAGCCGGGGGCTGGGCTCGCTGATCCTGATCGACCGGGTCACGAACATGACCTCGGGCTGCGGCGTGGTGCTGCACCCGCTGCGCCGCTCGGACAACCTGTTCTGGCAGAGCACGGACATCACCCGGGAGTTCCGCGCCAACCAGAAGGGGCAGACCCCCCTCACCGTGTGGCTCACCGGCCTGTCCGGCTCCGGCAAGTCCACCATCGCCAACGCGCTGGAGAAGCGGCTGGCCTCGATGGGGCGGCACACCATGCTGCTCGACGGCGACAACCTGCGCCACGGGCTGAACGGCAACCTGGGCTTCGCCGAGCGGGATCGGATCGAGAACATCCGCCGCATCGCCGAGGTGGCGAAGCTGATGAACGACGCCGGGCTGATCGTGCTCGTGGCGGCCATCTCCCCCTACCGGCAGGATCGGGAGCGCGCCCGGGAGATCATCGGCCCGGACAGCTTCCTAGAGGTCTACGTCAACGCCTCGCTGGCCGAGTGCGAGCGGCGGGACGTCAAGGGCCTCTACCGCAAGGCCCGCAGCGGCGAGATCCCCAACTTCACGGGCGTCTCCAGCCCCTACGAGCCTCCGCTGAGCCCCGCCATCGAGCTGGACAGCGTGAATTCCAGCGTGGAGGACTGCGTGGAGCGCATCCTGAGCGCGCTATCGAACGATTGACCGGACGGACGACGCGGACAGAACCGGCGCGGCGGGCATTGCCCGCCGCGCCCTTCTTTCTACCAGCGCATGTTCCGCCGCGCGAGCTCCACCGCCGCGGCGAGCTCGTCCGCGCGCTCCGCCTGCCCCAGGGGGCGCAGCTCCTCCGCCAGGCCCGCCAGCTCCTCCAGCGCGCCCGCCGCCTCCTCCTCGTCCTCGGCGCACTCCAGCAGAAAGATCGCGTCCTCCAGCTCGGCGCAGAGCTCCTCCAGCGCCTCTCCTCCGTTCACTTCGTCCAGCCTCGACAGAATCTCCCCGAATCGCTTTAAAAATGCTTGCATTTGCGCCGCCTCCCCTTGGCAATCGAACCGTTTCGTGCTAGAATGAATTATCCGAATTTTGGAGGTTTCTCACATATGTACGATGTCGCTCGCATCCGCCGCTGGCTGGATTCCGCGCTGCTGCGCCGCGTGCTGCCGCTGTTGATCGTCGCGCTCTGCCTGGTCGGCACGGCGGTGATGCTCTTCGTCAGCTTCGGCGCGGGTCTATCGCTGTGGTTCATATCGCTGGTGGCGGGCGCGCTGCTGCTCTACGTGCGCCGCACGCTGGAGAGGAAGCTGCGCGACCTGGAGGAAGAGGAGGCGCGAGGCTGATGCGCATGCGCCGCAAGCCCTGGACCGAACCCCTGCTCGACGGCTGCCCCTACCTGGTCAATGAACCGCAGGCCCAGCGCGGGCGCTGGCGGGAGCGCTTTGCCGACCCCGGTCTGCCCATGGAGCTGGAGATCGGCTGCGGCAAGGGCGTATCCACCGTGCGGATGGCCCGCGAGAACCCCGGCGTCAACTTCGTCGCCATCGACGAGGTGCGCCACGTGCTGGCCGTCACCATCAAGAACGCCGAGGCCGCCTACGCACCGGAGCCGGTGGGCAACCTGGCCCTCTCCTGCGTGGACGCCATGTTCATCCGCGACAGCTTCGGCCCGGAGGACGGCTTCCGGCGGCTGCACATCAGCTTCCCGAACCCCTGGACCGTGCGGTCCAAGCACGAGAAGCGGCGGCTGACCCACCCCCGGCAGCTGATGCAGTATCGGGAGTTCCTCGCCCCCGGCGCGGAGCTGCTGCTCAAAACAGACGACGGTCTGTTATTCGCGGACAGCAAGCGCTACCTGGCCTACTGCGGCTTCGAAATCGCCTACGAGACGGACGATCTGCACGCCTCCGGCTACGCGCCGAACTACGTCAGCGAGCACGAGGCGCTCTACTCCGGCCAGGGGATTCCCATCCACTTCCTGATCGCCCGCATGGCGGAGCTGCCCCCGGACTTCCGCTGGGAGTTCGACGGCAGGCGGCTGGACAACATCGACCGAAGGGAGAACCCGCGATGAACCGGAACCAGCGCATAATCCTGGCGGCAATCGCCGCGCTGGCGCTCGCCGCGCTCCTCCTCGGGGTCGCGCTGCCCCAGGCGCGCGTGTTGATCGCGGAGCGCGTGGCGCTCGCCCAGCTCGGCGATCCCTACGTGTTCGGAAAGGCCGGACCGGACACCTTCGACTGCAGCGGCCTGATGAAGTATGCCTACGGCAAGGCGGGCGTGAAGCTCGCCCACCACACCAAGACCGTGGCCAACGACGGCCGCTACCGGACCATCGAGGATCCGGCGCTGCTGCGCGAGGGCGACCTGGTGTTCTTCGACACGCTCTCCGGCGGCAGCGAGATCGACCACGTGGGCCTCTGGCTCGGTCGCGGCCGCTTCGTGCACGCCTCCTCCGCCGCGGGAGAGGTAATCGTGTCCGAGTTCGACGAGAAGTGGCAGAAGCGCTTCTCCTGGGCAAAGCGCGTGGTCTAGCGCGCCTCCCCGCTCATCCATAAGCCGGCCTACCAGGGTCGGTTTTACTGTATGTCAATTCCAATTACGAACTTTAGTCTGTTTTCAGAGTCCTCACTTCAATTCCTGCGGCAGGCCGCAGAACATGCGCACCACGCGCTCCGCCCGGGCGGCGAGGTAGTTATTCAGTCGCCCGTTCTCCTCGCGCCAACGCCGCAGCTCCGGTTCCATCGGCACCACGCCGCAGGAGAAGTCCGTGCCGATCAGCGCGCAGTCGCACCACTCCGGCTCAAGCGCCGCGAAGCGCTCCACGGGGCTCTCCCCGCGCCGCACGCAGCCCAGCGCCCAGCGCTCCAGGCCGCGCACGGCCCCGGCGGAGAAGTCGATCGCCCCGCCCTCGTCCGCCTCGAGAATGCGCGCATAGCCCAGGCTACGCACGAATTCTCCCCTGCCCTGATGGGCTCCGCCAAACACAAAGATCATGTCCTTCCCTCCCGTCAAGGTGGCGCCGCACAAAGGGTTCGCAAGTCGCCCGTGGCGACCGCCTCGCTCAAATCAAAGATTTGAGCGAGGCACCTCTGAATCAGAGATTCGAACGAACCGCCGCGGAAAAGGTATCGCCTGTCGCGCCGCCGTTCTGCGCGATGTTGCCTTAAAACAGCGCCAGCGCGATCAGCCCGCACAGTTCGCTCACGACCAGCGCGTGCCCGGCCAAATCGCCCGAGAAGCCGCCCAGCGAGCGCGTGGAGACGCAAATCGCCGCCGCGTAGC
>CANQGC010000239.1 GCA_947600345.1 uncultured Clostridia bacterium | reverse complement strand
GGCCCGCGATGAAGCCCACGCTGCCCACGAAGCAAGCCAGGCCGAAGTTGCGGATGATGGCGGGAATCTCCACGCCGATGCCGAAGTGGCCGAACACCAGCGCCACGAGCAGCACGCCCGCGGTGCCCAGCTCGATGCCCTTGATGCGAATGCCGCCGACGAAGTATCCCAGCGCGGCGATCACGAAGAGCGCAAGCAAACTATTCATACGATAATCTTCCTTTCGGAGGAGGCCGGCGAATCAAAGCGAAATTCAATTCGCCGACCCGGTTGGTGGGAAAGGGATTAAAACTTCCTAGTGTAATCGGGCAGGAGCTTGGGCGACGCGGCCTGGTTCTCCACGCCGATCTTCTCCAGGTTCTCCTGATACTTCCTCGCGTGCTCGAGGGAGAGTTTGCCGACGGTCACGCCCCTGGCCTTCTTCGCGGCCTGCTGGCCCGCGTTGCGGCCGAACACGATGATGTCGAGCAGGCTGTTGCCCATGAGCCGGTTGCGGCCGTGGATGCCGCCCACGGCCTCGCCCGCGACGAAGAGGTTCTCCACGCCGCTCTGGCCGTCCACGGTGATCTCGATGCCGCCGTTCTGGTAGTGGAGCGTCGGGTAGACCAGGATCGGCGTCTTTCGCATGTCGATGCCGAACTTCTGGTACATCCGCAGCATCGCCGGCAGGCGCTTCTCCAGCGTGCCTGCGCCGTGAATTTCATCGATCATCGGCGTGTCGAGCCAGACGGCCTTGCCCGCGCCGGTGTCCACGCCCTTGCCGTGGTCGGAGCACTCGCGGATGATCGAGGCCGCCGCCACGTCGCGGGTCTCCAGCGGGTGCATGAAGCACTCGCCCTCGGCGTTGATGAGCTTCGCGCCCATGGAGCGCACCTTCTCGGTCACCAGCGCGCCGTAGATCTGCTTCGGGAACGCCACGCCGGTGGGGTGATACTGGAGCGTATCCTGATACAGCAGCTTCGCGCCCGCGCGGTAGGCCAGCACCAGGCCGTCCGCCGTCGCGCCGTAGTGGTTCGAGGTCGGGAAGCCCTGGTAGTGCATCCGGCCCGCGCCGCCGGTGGCGAGGATCACGCACTTGGCCCGGCAGACGCGCACCTCGCCGGTCTCCATGTTGAGCAGCACCGCGCCCGCGGCGTGGCCCTGGTCGTCCAGAATCAGCTCGATAGCGGCGGTGAAGTCCACCACCGGGATGCCGCGGTTCAGCACTTCGTCGCGCAGCGTGCGCATGATCTCCGCGCCGGAGTAGTCCGCCGCCGCGTGCATGCGCTTGCGGGAGGTGCCGCCGCCGTGGGTGGTGATCATCGTGCCGTCCTCGGTCTTGTCGAACTCCACGCCCAGCTTGTTCAGCCACTGGATCGCGCCGGGGCCGTCGGTCACCAGCTTTTTCACCAGCTCCGGCCGGTTGCAGTAGTGCCCGCCGCCCATCACGTCCAGGTAGTGCTGGGCCGGGGAGTCGTTGGGCTTGTCGGCGGCCTGGATGCCGCCCTCGGCCATCATCGTGTTGGCGTCGCCGATGCGCAACTTAGTGGCGATCATCACGTTCGCCCCGGCCGCGTGGGCCTCAATCGCCGCGGACGCCCCCGCGCCGCCGCCGCCGATCACCAGCACGTCCACGTCGTAGTACACGTCGTTCAGATCAATATCCATGTCCAGCACGCGCGGCCGGCCCTCGAGCATGGCGTTGAGCTCCTCGGGGGCCTTCTGCCCCGCGTTGCCACCCACGCGAATCGGCACGAATGCATCGTCGCGGTAGTCCGGATGGTACTTCTTGAGCAGCGCATCCTTCTCCTCGGCGGTCATGCGCCGCGGCTCGAGGGCGATGTTCGCCGTGCGGGCGGCCTCGACCTTCTTCATGGATGCAAGCATTTCGTCCGTGAAAATCATGTTCTCCGCCTCCCTCACTTCTCGATGTCGCGGTGGTTGTAGAGCTCCTGGAGCTCCTCAACGGGCTTGGCCATGATGGCCTCCAGCGCGTCGGCGCAGAGGCCGTCCTCGATCTCCTTCACGCGCTCGGTCAGGTGCTTCGACTCCGGCGCAATGTACTTGCCGTTGATGCGCCGGGCCAGCATCGCCACCTGGGGGTGGCTGATACCCGCCGGGCAGCGGGACGAGCAGATGCCGCACATCACGCAGTCGAAGCTGAGCTCCGCGCACTTTTTGTAGTCGCCGCGCTGGGCGTAGGCGATGTACTGCATCACGTTCAGCCCCTGCGGGCAGACGTTGGTGCAGGCGTTGCAGCCCACGCAGGAGTAGATCTCCGGATAGAGCTGCATCATGATGGACTCGTCCGTGGGAATCTTCTCGATGTCGTACCCTTCCTTAATCAGCGGGAAGAAGGGCAGCGTCGCCACGTACATGTCGTTCTCGACGCGCGTGGAGCAGGCCAGGCAGGCCTTCAGTTCCCGGTCGCCCTTGATGCGGTACACCGTGGCGCAGGCGCCGCAGAAGCCGTTGCGGCAGCCGCAGCCGCGCACCAGCTTGTAGCCCGCGTACTCCATCGCCTCCATGATCGTCAGATCGGAGGGCACCTCGTACTTCTTGCCGAACAGAAAGACGTTTACCATATCCGCCATGGGGATACACCTCCGATCAGTATTCGTTGGGCAGCTCGTCGAGCTGGTCGAAGCGGAACACCGGGCCGTCCTTGCAGACGTACTTGTCGCCGATGTTGCACCGCCCGCACTTGCCGATGCCGCACTTCATGCGCAGCTCGAGCGTGGTATAGATCTGATCCTTCTTGAACCCGAGCCCGTCCAGCGCCTGGAGCACGAACTTGATCATGATCGGCGGGCCGCAGACCAGCACGGTCTTGTTTGGATCGAAGCCCAGCTCGGTCACATAGTTCGGCACGAAGCCCACGTGGCCGTCCCAGCCCTCCTGGGCGCGGTCGATGGTCAGGTGCACGGAGAGGTCGTTCTCCGGCTTCATCCACTCGTTTTGGATTTCATCAATCGTCAGCAGGTCGTCCTTCGAGCGGGAGCCGTACACCACGTCGATCTTCCCGTAATTCTCGCGCTTGGCCAGGCAGTAGTTGATCACCGAGTGCAGCGGGGCCAGGCCCACGCCGCCGGCGATGAACAGCAAATCCTTGCCCTTGAGCTCGGTGTCCACCGGGAAGGGCTTGCCGTAGGGCCCGCGAATCGTGATCTGCTGGCCGGGCTCCATCAGGTGCAGCCAGCTCGTGAGGCAGCCGCACTTCTTGATGGAGAACTCCTGGTGGTCCGTCACCGTGGGCGAGCTGGTGATCGAGAACATCGCCTCGCCCACGCCGGGGATGGACAGCATCGCGCACTGGCCGGGCTCGTGCTCGAAGCACTTGCCGCCGCCGATCTTCTCCACGCGGAAGGTCTTGATGTCGGGCGTGTCGACGCGGATGTCGGTGACCACGCCGAGGGTCGGTATCAGATTGTTCGTCATGCCTTCTTCCCCCCCAGCGCCTTAATTACTTTGACGATGTTCAAATTCTGCGGGCACTTCGCCACGCAGCGACCGCAGCCCACGCAGGAGTACAGTCCATCGTTGTTGCTCGGGAAGTACACCAGCTTGTGCATGAAGCGCTGGCGATACCTTTGCAGCTGGGTGTGCCTGCTGTTCTCCGCCGCCATCAGCGTGAAGTCGGAGTACATGCAGCTGTCCCAGCAGCGGTAGCGGGTCACGCCGTGGCCGGTGTCGAAGTCGCGGATGTCGTAGCACTGGCAGGTCGGGCACACGAAGGTGCAGGTGCCGCAGCCCAGGCACGCCTTCGAGAGCCGCTCCCATGCGGGATCGTCGAACTTCTCCATCAGGTGCTCGCCGTCCAGGCCGGTGAAGTCCAAATTGGCGAACGGCAGCTTCTCCGCGATGGCGGAGATCTCCTTCTTCGCCGATTCCACCGGAGCAGCGTCCGCGTCCTCCAGTTCGGCGAACAGCTTCGCGCCGCGCTCGGTGCGGGGCTCGATGTAGAGCTCGTCGCCCACGATCCAGGCGCTCGCGTCGCCGCAGGGGTTGGCCGGGTCGATGCCGAAGTTCGTGCAGAAGCAGCTCTCCTCCGGTTCTCCGCAGGCCAGCGTCACGATGATGCCGTGCTTGCGGCGGGCGGCATAGAATTCGTCGCGGGGATCGACCAGGAACACCCGGTCGAGCAGCTCGAAGCTGCGGGCATCGCAGCCGCGCACGCCGAAGACCACGAAGTCGTCCTCGCACTTCGGGGCCTCGTTCAACTCGATGCTCTTGCCCTCCACGCGGAACTTGATCAAATCCTCCACCTGCGGGAAGAACACGTCCTTCGCGGACTTCACTGTCTTGAGCACGTCCAGGCGAACCTTCTCGCCTGCGCTCCACTCGTAGAAGTCCGCCTGTCCGGCCTTTTCGATGGGCGCATAGAGCTTCATGGTCGAAGCGATCTTCGCAAACAGCGCGTCCAGTGCATTCATGGAAATCTTCTTCACTTGGCCGCGCCCCCTCTCGTATGGACGACGCTCGGCTCGCAGTCGCCCTTGTCGAAGTTCTCCAGCGGGTGGCGCTGGCCGATCGCTTCTCCCGCCTGGTAATCGCCGTAGAGTTCGTCGATGTCCTTGATGAACTTGCGGTTGAGCAGGTGCAGCGGGATGTGCTGCGGGCACACGCGGCTGCACTCGCCGCAGTCGGTGCAGCGCCCCGCCACGTGGAAGGCCCGGATGATGTGGAACATGTT
>CANQGC010000238.1 GCA_947600345.1 uncultured Clostridia bacterium | reverse complement strand
GGCCTCGCTGGCCGCTGAGAGCAGGTAGCCCAGCCCCAGCAGCGCGGAGCTTCCGCCCAGCTCCCGGAAGTGGGGCGCGAAGAAGGTGTAGAAGAAGCCCATCGTGGTCTGCACCGGCAGCAGGAAGAGCAGCAGCCGCGCCAGGTTCCTGTCCCGCAGCAGCCGGGTCGCGGACAGGCGCTCGCGCCGCTGCTTTCCCGGGGAGTCCGGCAGCAGCAGCGCCGCGGGCGCGGCCAGCAGCAGCAGGCCGGAGGTGAACCAGACCGCGCCCGCTGGACCCGTCCGCCCCATCGCCGCGCCAAAGAGCGCGCCGCTGACGGCAAAGCTCGCGCCTCCTGCCAGCCGGAGGCCGCCGAACGCGCCGCTCTCCGATTCCAGCAGTATGGCGTCCCCCAGCGGCAAGAGCGCGCAGAAGAAGCCGTAGAACAGCGCCGCCGCCAGCAGCTGCGCCGCGAAGCTCCTGCCGAGCAGCGCCAGCGGAAGCGCGCCCGCCGAGAGCAGGCAGAGGGCGCACAGCAGCCTCCTGCGGCTCCGGGCCCGGTCGCCCAGCATGCCCCAGACCGGCTGGGCGATCAGCGCCGCGGCGGCGGTGGCCGCGCTGACGCCCCCGAGCCGGGCGCTGTCGAAGCCCAGGCTCGTGTAGAACAGGCTCATGTAGCCCTGGTACACCGCGTTCGCCGCGTAGTAGAGCGCGGGAAACAGCGCCGCGCGGCGCAAAAACCGCCCTTCCTGCCCGGCCATCGCCTCATCCTCCCCGCGCGTTTTCTCTATTATCGCCGCTTCCCCGGGGAAAAACACCCGGCGCGGCAACTTTCTCCTTGCAACCGCACCCAAAATACGCTAGAATAGAAGCTGGATATCGGGCGCGCCGGGCGCCCGCGAACGACGGCAAACATCGCGGCATCGCACAGGGAGGTTTCGACCATGGTACGGGAGAAGGACTTCGTGGAGGCCCTGGGCCTCAAGCGCATCTACGACGCCAAGCTGAAGTATCTGCCCATCGAGGTGAGCAACTCCACCCGCCCGGGCCTGCAGCTGGCCGACTACTGGGACTTCTTCGCCTACGAGCGGCCGCAGCTGCTGGGCCTGGTGGAGATGACCTACCTGTCCAGCCTGGACGAGGGCACGCGCCGCGCGCGGCTGACGAAGCTGTTCAACTACAAGCTGCCCTGCATCATCATCTGCCGGGGCATCCCCTGCTTCGACGAGATGCTGATCCTGGCGGCGGCCCACAACATACCGATCTACTCCACCGAGAAGCAGACCACGCGCTTCGAGCTGGAGATGATCCACTACCTGAACAACTACCTCGCGCCCCGGGAGACGCGCCACGGCGTGCTGGTGAACGTGTTCGGCGCGGGCATGCTGATCACCGGAAGCTCCGGCGTGGGCAAGAGCGAGGCGGCGCTGGAGCTGATCAAGCGCGGCCACCAGCTCGTGGCCGACGACGTGGTGATGATCCGCCGCCTGAACGAGAACCTGCTCGAGGGCGAATCCCCCGAGCGCGTGCGCCACTTCATGGAGATTCGCGGCGTGGGCATCATCAACGTGGCGAACATCTACGGCGCGGGCGCGGTGCAGCGGCGCAAGACCATCAACTTGCACGTGCACCTGGAGCTGTGGCAGGACGGCAAGGAGTACGACCGCCTGGGCGTGGAGGAGAAGTACATCGAGATCCTCGGCGTGAAGCTGCCCTCGCTGCTGCTGCCCATCCACCCCGGCCGCAACCTGGCCGTGGTGCTGGAGGTCGCCGCCCGCAACTACCGCCAGAAGCAGATGGGCTACAGCGCCGTGGAGGACCTGGCCCAGCGCAGCATCGCCCTGGCCCAAAAGGCGGAAGAGGATCGCGACGACGATCTGTTCAATATGTGATACTTCGGAGGACAAACCCATGCTCTACATCGGCATCGACGTGGGCGGCACCAGCGCCAAGGCGGGCGTCGTCGACGAGAACGGAAACATACTGCACAAGGACTCCTGCCCCACCGGCATCGAGCGCGGCCACGAGCCCGTGATCCACGACATCGCCCAGCTCGCGCTGCGGGTGCTAGACGGCAGCGGCCACGCGCTCGGCGAGGTTTGCTCCGTGGGCATCGGCATCCCCGGCATACAGGATCCCCGCACCGGCCGCGTGCCCTTCTGCACCAACCTGGGCTGGCACGACGTGCCGCTGGTGGAGCTGATGCAAGCGGAGATCGACAAGCCCGTATATGTGACCAACGACGCCACGGCGGCGGGGCTGGCGGAGTCCATCGCGGGCGTCAGCGCCGGAACGAGGAACTCCGTGTTCGTGACGCTGGGCACCGGCGTGGGCGGCGGCGTGATCATTGACGGCAAGGTGTTCCTCGGGCCCCACGGCGTCGCCACCGAGATCGGCCACATGATCACCGTGGCCGGGGGCGAGCTGTGCACCTGCGGAAACCGCGGCTGCTGGGAGCGCTACGCCAGCGCCTCGGCCATCATCCGCGAGGGAAGGCGGCTGGCCGCCTCCCAGCCCGGTAGCGCCCTCGCCCGGGCGGTGGACGGCAGGCTGGAGGCCATCGAGGCCCGCACCGTGATCGACCTGGCCAGGGCCGGCGACTCCCAGTGCACGGAGATCTTCGACAACTACGTCCGCCACCTCTGCGTGGGGCTGGTGAACCTGATCAACCTCTACGACCCGGAGGTCATCGCGCTGGGCGGCGGCGTCTCCCACGCGGGCGCCTTCCTGCTGGACAAGGTGAACGAGGAGCTTCCGAAGCTGGTGTTCTACAAGGCCATGCCCCGGGCCCGGGTGGAGCTGGCGAAGCTCGGCAACGACGCCGGAATCATCGGCGCGGCGATGCTGGGCCGCCGGGAGGGCTGAGCCGTGCGCGCGCACGAGCGCCTGCTGCGCTACGTCCGGTTCGACACCGCCTCCAGCGAGGCGAGCGAATCCTGCCCCAGCACCCCCGGCCAGCTGATCCTGGCGCGGGCGCTGGTGGAGGAGATGCTCGAGATGGGCATCGAGGACGCCCGGATGGACGGATACGGCTACGTCTACGGCTCCATCCCCGCCACGGCGGAGGGCATCCCCACCATCGGCCTGATCGCCCACATGGACACGGTGGACGACGTGCCCGCCTCCCCGGTGAACGCCCGCATCGTCGAGCGCTACGACGGCGGCGCGGTGCGGCTGGAGTGCGGCGACCCGCTCGACCCGGCGGACTTTCCGGAGCTCGAGAGGCGCAGGGGCAAGGACCTGATCGTCACCAACGGGCGGACGCTGCTCGGCGCGGACGACAAGGCGGGCATCGCCGAGATCCTGACCGCCTGCGAGCGGATATTGGAGCGCCCCGTCCCCCACGGCAGGATCTGCGTCGGCTTCACGCCGGACGAGGAGATCGGCCGGGGCGCGGACCACTTCGACATTCCCGGCTTCGGCGCGGACTTCGCCTACACCGTGGACGGCGACGAGCTGGGCGGCATCGAGTACGAGAACTTCAACGCGGCATCGGCTGCGGTGGAGTTTCGCGGCAGGAGCGTGCACCCCGGAACCGCCAAGGGCAGGATGATCAACGCCGCGCTGCTGGCGATGGAGTACAACGCGCTATTGCCCGAGGCCGAGCGCCCGGAGAACACCGAGGGCTACGAGGGCTTCTACCACCTGACCGGCATGTCCGGCGACGTGGAGAGCGCGCGGCTGAACTATATACTGCGCGACCACAACCGGGCGAAGCTGGAGGAGAAGAAGGCGAACATGCTGCGCGCCCGCGACCGAATCAACGAGCGGTATGGCTCCGGCAGCTGCGCCTGCGAGCTCACCGACAGCTATTCCAACATGCGCGAGGTCATCGAGCTTCACCCGGGCGTGCTGCGCCGGGCGGAGGCGGCCTACCGGGCGGCGGGCATCGAGCCCTTCAGCGCGCCCATCCGCGGCGGCACCGACGGCGCGCGGCTGTCCTTCGAGGGCCTGCCCTGCCCGAACCTCGCCACCGGCGGCATGAACTTCCACGGCCGCTTCGAGTGCATCGCCGTCCAGGACATGGACGCGATGGTCGAAGTGCTCTACAATCTGCTGACACTGAAATCGGACGCATAAGGAGGAAATCTCAATGCGCTTTACCAAGATGCACGGCCTCGGCAACGACTTCATCGTGATCGACGCCATCCACAACATCATCCACGACCCGGCCGACCTGGCCATCCGCATCTGCGAGCGGCGCTTTGCCTTTGGCGCGGACGGCCTGATCCTGATCGGCGAGAGCGACTGCGCGGACGCCGTGATGCGCATCTACAACAGCGACGGCTCCGAGGCCGAGATGTGCGGCAACGGCATCCGCTGCGTGGCGAAGTACCTCTACGACCACGGCATCTGCCGGAAGGAGGAGCTGACCATCGACACGCTGGCGGGCATCAAGCCCATCCGGCTGCACGTGGAGAACGGCATCGCCGTGGCGGCGACGGTGGACATGGGCGCGCCGGAGTTCGCGCCGGAGCGCATACCGGTGAATGCGGAGACGAACCGCGTGACGATCGAGCTGGACGGCAGGCCGGTGAACTTCTTCTGCGTGAACATGGGCAACCCCCACGCCGTGACCTTCGACCTCTTCCCCGAGCGCAAGGATTTCCTGCGCCTGGGGCCGGAGCTGGAGTGCCACCCGCTGTTTCCGGCGAAGGCGAACATCGAGTTCTGCCGCCTGGACGGCCGGGATTCGGTGACGGTCAAGGTA
>CANQGC010000237.1 GCA_947600345.1 uncultured Clostridia bacterium | reverse complement strand
CAGGCACATCATCCCCGGCGGCGAGTACGGCCAGGCCTCGATCCGCAACGGCATATTCGAGCTGGAGAAGCACTACGGCCGGGACGATCTGGTGCTGGTGCACGACGCCATCCGGCCCATGCTCTCCGCCGACATCATCTCCGACGGCATCGCCACCGCCACCCAGTACGGCTCGGCCATCACGGTGGTGCCCTGCCAGGAGGCGATGCTGGAGACCGAGGATCAAATCTCAACCCACGCCAGCTACCCCCGCGCCAACCTGAAGCGCACCCAGACGCCCCAGACCTTCCCCATCGGCGCGCTGGCCGACGCCCACCGGGAGGCGCTGGAGAGGGGCATCACCAACTCCATCGCCAGCTGCACGCTGATGGTGGAGCTCGGGCGCACGATCTACTTCTCCCACGGCTCGGAGAAAAACATCAAGCTGACCACCCCCGAGGACTTCGACATCTTCCGCGCGCTGCTGGCGATAAAGGATAGCCACTAGAGAAACGAAGCGCCCCAACCAGCACGCGGCAGCAGAAGGGAGAATCCAAGGAACCTCAGGTTCCTTGGCAGAGATTCTTAAGGGACAGCGTCCCTTAAGCAGGTCCGGGCAGCGCCCGGCGGGTCTGGGCGGAGCCCAGCGCGGCCCGCGGTATCAAATGAAAGCCGGGCAAAGCCAACCCACGCTCCTTCGCCACCATACCGCGGGCCGCCGCGGCGACACCTTTGCTTGGGAGCGAAGCGACCCAAGCAAAGGCAGCCGCCACTAACTCCCTCGTCCCCCCCTCCCGCCAACCAAACCACCCCACGGAGGCCAAACCATGAACGAACGCCACCCGCTCCTCACAGAGGAACTCGCCCGCATCGCGGCGCTCGACCTCCCCTGGGCGAAGCTCGACGGCAAGACGCTGGCCATCACCGGCGCGGGCGGCCTCGTGGGCAGCTACCTCACCCGCGCACTGGACGCCGCGCGCCGGGCCCACGGCTTCAACCTCACTCTCACCATCCTCTGCCGCAGCCCGGAGCGCGCCCAAAGCCAGCTTCGCGGCATCGAAAACCTGCGCTTCGCTCAGTACGATGCCACAAAGCCGCTAACCGAACCCGTGCGCGCGGACTACGTGCTCCACGCCGCGGGCAACGCCCACCCGCTGGCCTTCTCCGCCGATCCCGTGGGCACGTTCCAGGCCGCGGCGCTGGGCACGATGCGGCTGCTGGACTGCGTGCGCGAGACCGGCGGGCGCCTCCTGCTCCTCTCCACCGGCGAGATCTACGGCGAGCGCCCGGACCTGCCCGGCGGCTTCGACGAGCATAGCTTCGGCGCGGTGGACCCGATGACCCCCCGGGCCTGCTACCCCGAGGGCAAGCGCGCAGCGGAGGCGCTGTGCGCCGCCTACGCCGCCCAGTACGGCACGGACGCGCTGGCCGCAAGGCTGACCTACGTCTACGGCGCGAGCATCACCGAGGCGAACAGCCGCGCCGACGCGCAGTTCCTGCGCCGCGCGCTGGCTGGCGAGGACATCCTATTGAAGAGCGAGGGCACCCAAGTGCGCTCCTACTGCTACGCCGCCGACGCGGCCTCGGCGCTCATCACGCTGCTGCTCCGGGGCGAAGCGGCGACGGCCTACAACGTGGCAAACCCGAACTGCGCCGTCAGCATCCGCGAGTACGCCGAAACGCTGGCGGAGCTGGCGGGCGTGCGGGTGCGCTTCGAGCTCCCGCCGGAGGCGGAGCGGAGCGGCTATTCGAAGGTCACGCGGGCGGTATTGAATCCGGCGAAGCTGATGGCGCTGGGCTGGCGCGCGGAGTACGGGCTGCGCGAGGGCCTGCGCCGCACGCTGGAGATCAGCAGGTGATCCTCATTTGATTTGGAGCGCGGAGAGAGGCACTGCGCGTTTCATATAAAAATGACCGGGAAGCGCCGCTTCCCAAGGGAGGAAGGTATTCATGAGAAGAACCAAAATTGTCTGCACGCTGGGTCCTGCCTCGGACGATCCGAGCATCATCCAGGCCCTGATCCGCGGGGGAATGAACGCCGCGCGCTTCAACTTCTCCCACGGCACGCATGAAGAGCAGCTGCGCCGTCTGAATATGTTCAAGAACGTGCGCGACAACATGGGCCGCGCCGTGGCGACGGTCCTGGACACCAAGGGCCCGGAGATTCGCATCCGCAGCTTCTCCACGAAGACGGTGGAACTCAAGGCGGGCGAGCGCTTCACGCTGACCGCCGAGGACATCGTGGGCGACGAAAGCCGCGTGGCCGTGACCTATCCGAACCTGCCCAACGAGCTTGCGCCCGGCCAGGAGATTTTGATCGACGACGGCCTCATCGGCATCCGCGTGGACGAGATCGAGGGAAGCGAGATCCGCTGCACCATCGTCAACGGCGGCACGCTATCGGCAAACAAATCCATCAACATCCCGGGCGTGCACATCAGCCTTCCCGCGCTGACGGAGAAGGACGTGGCGGACATCCGCTTCGGCATCGAGAACGACTTCGACTTCATCGCCGCGTCCTTCGTGCGCCAGGCCTCGGACGTGGAGGCGATCCGCGAGCTGCTGCGCGAGAACGGCGGCGAGAGCATCCGCATCATCGCGAAGATCGAGAACCAGGAGGGCGTGGACAACATCGACGCGATCCTCGCCGCCGCCGACGGCATCATGGTGGCCCGCGGCGACCTGGGCGTGGAGATCCCCGCCGCGAAGGTGCCGTACCTGCAGAAGATGATGATCCAGAAGGGCCTGCAGCAGGGCAAGCCGGTCATCACCGCCACCCAGATGCTGGACTCCATGATGCGCAATCCCCGCCCGACCCGCGCGGAGGTCTCCGACGTGGCCAACGCCGTGTTCGACGGCACGAGCTGCGTGATGCTCTCCGGCGAGACGGCCAGCGGCAAGTATCCGCTGGAGGCGCTGCGCGCGATGGACGACATCGTCACCGAGGCGGAGAGCTCCATCGACTACTGGCAGCAGTTCCAGGAGAACCGCCTGACGCCCGACCCGAACATCAATGATGCGATTACGCATACCTGCTGCCTGACGGCCAAGGATCTGGACGCCGCGGCCATCGTGACGGCGACGGCATCCGGCCACACCGCGCGGATGATTTCGCGCTTCCGCCCGGCCTGCCCGGTGGTGGCGATGACCATGCGGGAGAAGGTGCGCAGGCAGATGGCGATCAGCTGGGGCGTGATGCCCTATCTGACCGGGGAGGTCAACTCCACAGACAGGATTTTCTCCCTCTCCGCCGAGGTGGCGAGGAAAGAAAAAATCGCCAACGATGGCGATGTGATCGTCATTACGGCGGGCGTGCCGCTCGGATTGAGCGTCGCTACAAATTTGATTAAGGCGCATGTGCTCAATGATTCGGAGATGTAAATGAAATTGCGCCTGAGGGCGCATGCCGCCTTTCAGGCGGCATGGGTTTGGGAATCCCCACTGGGGATTCCCTTCATCGGCGATGCTTTGCATCGCCGATGCTGCCTCACGGCAGGGGCCCCTCCCGGGGGGCCAAGGAGAGATGGGGGACGTCAAGCGTCCCCCGTTCCCTCCTTGGATTCTCCCCTCCCTCTCCTGACCAGGGCTGCGGCCCTGGACCCGGGGCTGGCTTTGTTCGTATTGCCTTACTCGCGTTATCGGGCCGACAATACCGGCCCTCTGTGGGGTTTGGTTTTTGGGTTACGGGGGACGAGGAACGAGGTTACGCCTCCGCTTCGCTTCGGCGGGGCTGCGCCCCGGACCCTGCTGGTTTGTGTTGGTTTGTGGTTATTTATGTGAGGAAGCGGGCTGTCCCGGTGGGACGGCCCGCTTCCTTTTCGCCTTTGCTTCTTGCCTACATCTTGTCCTTCAGGTTCGTGTTGTACAGGTAGTTCTTGATGTACTCCCTGGTGCGCTTATACAGCGCGGCTCTCGCGGCTTCGATGTCGTTGTTATGCTCCCTGAGGGCGGCTTCGTAGGTTTGGCGGAGTTCGGTGCCGACGTTGATTTTGGCGATGCCGGCGTCGATGGCGTCGAGGAGGCATTGGTGGTTGACGCCGGAGCCGCCGTGGAGGACCAGGGGGATGCCCGCCGCCTGGGAGAGGGTGGAGATGTGGGCCACGTCCAGCTTGGCTTCGGGCTTCTTCTGGTTGCGCACGGCCTCGGCCACTGCGCCGTGGATGTTGCCCACGGCCACGCTGAGCCAGTCGCAGCCGCTCTCCTTCGCAAAGCGGGCCGCCTCGTCGGGCTTGGTGAAGCCCATCTTCTTGGCGAAGATCTCCTCGTAGGGCGGAACCTCGGCCTCGTGGCCCATCACCGCGCCCAGCTCGGATTCGCAGGGGATGCCCGCCGCGTGGGCCATTCCTGACACCTCGGCGGTGACGGCGATGTTCTCCTCCAGCGGCAGCCGCGAGCCGTCGATCATCACCGACTGGAAGCCCGCCGCGATGGCGCGTTGGATCAGCGACGCGTAGTCCACGCGCTGGAAGTCCTCGTCGATCACCGGGATGTGGTCCAGGTGCAGCAGCGTGTTGGCGTTTGCGTACTTGCCGTACTCCTCGGCGATGCGCTCCAGCGACTCCGCGCCCATCTTCTCCCACTCCACGCGGGCCACCTGAATCATCGCCACGCTGTTCTCGTCGCGGATGGCCTCCGCGATGGGCTTGAGCATCGGCACGTGGGGCACGTTGAACGCCGGGATGCACTTGCCCAGCTCCCGCGCGCGCAGTACGACTTGC
>CANQGC010000236.1 GCA_947600345.1 uncultured Clostridia bacterium | reverse complement strand
CGGAGATGCTGGACGGGGACACCAAGTACTTCGTCAACCCCACCGGCCGCTTCGTGATCGGCGGGCCCCAGGGCGATTCGGGCCTCACCGGCCGCAAGATCATCGTGGACACCTACGGCGGCTATGCCCACCACGGCGGCGGAGCCTTCTCCGGCAAGGATCCCAGCAAGGTGGACCGCAGCGCCGCCTACGCCATGCGCCACGTGGCGAAGAACCTGGTGGCCGCGGGGCTGGCCCGCAGGTGCGAAGTGGGCGTGGCATACGCCATCGGCGTGGCGGAGCCGGTGGGCGTGTTCGTGGACAGCGAGGGCACCGGCGCGCTGCCGGACGACAGGCTGGCCGAGGTCGTGAAGAAGGTATTCGACCTCCGCCCAGCGGCCATCATCCGCGACCTGGACCTCAAGCGCCCGATCTACGCCCAGACCGCCGCCTACGGCCACTTCGGCCGGGACGACCTCGACCTCCCCTGGGAGAAGCTCGACAGGGTGGAGGAACTGAAGCGGGCGGCGAAGGAAGTCTAAGCGAGCATCGAACCCCCGGCCATCGCGAGGCCGGGGGTTTTCGATGCGACGGGATGCTCCGGACAGTAAGCGCGGCCCGGCGGCGCTTCCCGCCGCTACTTCATCTCTGCTCGGAGCGCTCCCGCTGCATCCCCGGTGATGGGGAGCAGGGGGCGAAACACGTTCCTCGCTTCGATTTCGCCGCGGAGCAGCCGCGCGAACAGGGCCGCGCAGCAGCGCGCGGTGTCCATGTCCGAGCCCTCGTAGCCGACGACGCCTCGCGCGGGGGACGCGGGGTCTTCCAAAAGCTCCAGCTGCTGCCGGGTGACATCGGCGGAGAACACGCCCGCGTCCTCCGGGATGACGCCGCCGTATGCGGCGCTCAGGGCCTCGCAGGCCCCGAGCATCGGCCCCGCCCCGGTGCCGACCGCGATTTTCGCGCCGGGATGGACGCCGATCGCGGCTTCCACGGCATCCAAGGCGTCGGAGAACGTGAGCGCGCTCAGGCGGTCCACGATTTCATATCTGCCCGCCGCGGCTTCCTCCAGGCCCTCGGCGATCCCGAGGGCTCGCTCTGCCAGCACCGTGGTCTGCGGATGGCCGATGAGGATCACGCCCGCCCTGCGCTCCTGGCTGTAGTGGCTGGCGATAAAGCTTCCGGCCATCCTTCCGATTTCCCGGCCCAGCGCCCGGTTGTCCAGGATCCAGTTCACATCGGTGTTCTCCATGGGGTCGTCCCAACACATCACGCGGATGCCCTTGCCGCGCGCCTTCGCGCAGACCTCCTCGAGCGCGGCCGCGTCCGACGGGTGGACCATGAGGACATCGCAGCCGCCGGAGATCAGTGCTTCCACCTGCTCGATCTGCACCCCGGCGTTGTCGCCGCAGGACGCGATCCGGCAGCTGGCGCCGCAGGATCGCAGCACATCCTCCAGCGCGGACATCACGCCGCTCCAGTAGGCGTTTTCCAGGGATTGAACGGCGATACCGATCCTCCTGCCCGCCAGAATGGAGCAGTCGACCGCGTCATACCATTCCCGGGCGGGTCGCGCGCCATCCACGGAAGCCGTGGCTTCGGCGAGGGCGCAGGCGCTCGCAAGCAGCGCAATCATCAGCGCGAAAGCGATCATTCTTCGCATCTTCATCCGTCCCTTCTGTGATTCGTTCAGCGCATGAGCGCTTTCCTTCGGTCAAAGCAAAGCCTGTGCCAGCATGCCGGTTCGCGAGGTGTGGCTTCCATCGCCCGCGACCGGCTCCCGGCGAATGAAGCAATGAAGCGCGCCTTCATGGAATTCATTATAAGCGTCTCCTTGGCCCGCATCAATGCAGAGCGCGGACAGGAAATAGCAAAATCGGGACAGATTGACAGCTGCGAATTTGAGCGGAATATCAGCGATTCTATCGAGCATTGGAGGAATAAAACGATAGGATTGAGACGAATATGAAGACAATCCTATCATTTTTGGATGGAAAGCAGAGCGCAGATTGACAATCCCATCGACGATGTGCTATGCTGGAGGCGAAACAGATTCCAATGCGGAGTTCAATCCGTGCGGGCGGGAGGGAGCAAGGAATGATTTTCAAGCACGATTTCATCCGGGATGAGAACGACCAGCAGCTGTTCCCGGACCTCTCCGTGGACTTCGCCTGCCTGTGCCGGAGGTCGACGACAGCGGAGGTGATCGGGAAGTCCATCCCGTTTCATCACCATCCCGCGATCGAGATCAACTACGTCGTGAAGGGGCGCTTGACGCTGCGCACCTCGGAGGGCGAATTCGACGCCCGCCAGGGGGAAGCGATATTCGTAAACACGGACATTTTGCATTCCTCCCTTTGGTACGACGGGGGCGAGGTTCTCTCGCTGGTGTTCGATTCGGTCTTCCTGTCGGGAATGTACGGCAGCGTGTACGAGCGCAAGTACATTCAGCCGGTCACCAACTGCGGCGGGTTCCAGGGCTACCTGCTGCGGCCGGATTCCGAGGCGCGCATCGAGATGTGCCTCCTGCTCGCCCAGATCATCCGATTGTTTCGGGAGGAGCCGTTCGGTTACGAGTTTGAGGTTCGGAGCAAGCTGTGCAGGTTTTGGTGCCTGCTGCTCTGGGACACGGAGGCGCTTCGCGCAAAGATGCGCGATACCGACAGGAGCGGCAGCAGAATGAAGCCGATGCTGAAGTATATACAGGCAAACTACGGCCGGCGGATACTGCTCGAGGAAATCGCGCGGGCGGGCGCGGTCAGCAAGCGGGAGTGCACGCGCTGCTTCCAGCGATATGCCCACCTTTCGCCGATGGAGTACCTGTGCTACTACCGCGTCCGCATGGCGGCGCACTACCTGCTTGATACGCGGATGAGCATCTCCGAGATCGCGGAGGCCTGCGGCTTTGGTTCGGGAAGCTATTTTGCCCGGGTATTCCAGCGGGAGATGGGCTGCGTCCCCCGGGAATACCGCGAGGCGGGCAATCCTCCGGCGTGAGGGTTCCGCGGCAAATCGAAGGACGCCCGCTCCGCGCGGTGGGAATGCGGAGGCCCTGAGCGCATATGAGGAATCATCCGGCGAGATCGCCGGATGATTTTGCATGGTATCACAATAAAATAACATAGCAATTTTGCCCGAAGAATTGACGACAAATCGAAAAAGTTGTATAATATTGAACCAGAACACGAACCAATTCAACTGCGGATTAAGGGGAATGCGCGTGAATATCGATATCAAGACTCGGATGGTTACGCTGATCGGCACGCCGCTCGGCCAGTCCTTTGCCGCCCGGATGCAGAATGCCGCCTACGAGGCGATGGGCGAGAACATGCTCTACTTCTACACGGAGGCCGATTCCGAGCACCTGGGCGCGATCATCGACGGCGTGCGCCGCATGCCCAGCTTCGCGGGCTGCGCGGTGACGAAGCCGAACAAGGTGCGGGTGCTCAAGTACCTGGACAGCCTCGACCCGCTCTGCGCCAAGATGGGCGCGTGCAACACCGTGGTCAAGGGGGAAGACGGTCAGCTCACCGGCTACAACACCGACGGGCTGGGCTTTTTGCGCTCGATCACCGAGGAGGCGCGCTTCAACATGCGGGGCGCGCGGATCTTCTGCCTGGGCGCGGGCGGCGCGGGCAGGGCGCTGTGCTGCATCTCCGCCCACGCCGGGGCCGCGAAGGTCTACGTGGCCGACGTGGATGTGGAGAGCGGCAAGTCGCTGGTGCGCGACATCAACGGGCGCTTCGCTCCGGTGGCGGAGTTCGTGCCCGCGGGCGACTACTCGAAGCTGCGGGAGTGCGACCTGGTGGTCAACGCTACCGGCATCGGCATGGGCTCCACCGTGGGCCGCAGCCCGCTGCCGCCGGAGTACATCGCGCCGGGCGGCTTCTACTACGATACCTGCTACAACCCGGAGAAGACGCAGTTTCTGCTGGACGCCGAGGCGCGCGGCTGCCGGATCATGAACGGCCTGGGCATGTCGCTGTACCAGGGCGTGGTGCAGATCGAGCTCTGGACGGGCCGGGACGCGCCGGTGGAGGTCATGCGCCGGGAGCTGCTCGACATACTGTCCGAGCGCGAGTGCGCTGAGCGGATCGACCTGCTGTGCAAGCCCGCGTGAGGGGGATGAGCCTATGAAAGCGTTGAAATGGTTGGATCAACACTTCGAGGAGGCGCTGATGGTGCTCCTGCTGGTGCTGATTTCCTGCATCGAGCTGATCCAGGTGATCTTCCGCAACCTGCCCTTCGTCCCGGCGCTGACCTGGGCGGAGGAATTCTGTCGCTTCTGCTGGATCTGGAGCGTGTTCGTGTCGCTGCCCTACACCATCCGCAAGGGCAGCATGCTGCGGGTGAGCGTGCTGCTGGATCTGTTCCCGGCGGTGGTGCGCAGCGCGATCAACGTGGCCGTCGATCTGATCACGGCGGCGGCGATGCTGCTGCTGGGCTATCACTCCGTGGGTGTGGTCGCCAAGATCTTCGAGAGCGGCGAGACCTCGCCCGCGATGCTCTGGCCCATGTGGATCGTCTACTCCATCATGCTGCTGGGCTTCTTCCTGGGCGCGATCCGGGGCATCCAGCAGGCCATCATTCACATTCGCCACTTCAGGGATGAGGGCGAGAGCACCATCGAGCAGACCATGCGCGAGGCCGAGGAGGAAGCCGAGGCCGCGCAGAGAGCGGAAGGAGGGAACGCGTAATGGCGGCGCTGCTGGTATTCATCGTGTTCCTGGTCGCCATCGCGATCTCGGTGCCCATCGGCGTTTCGAT
>CANQGC010000235.1 GCA_947600345.1 uncultured Clostridia bacterium | reverse complement strand
CACCACAAAAAAGCGCGCCGCACTCACAAAAAAACAACCCCGTGCAAATGCGCGGGGTGCTTCGGGACCAAAAGGTCGCAGGTTCGAATCCTGTCACCTCGACTCCCAAGAGCCCCTTAAAGACGCTTCGTCTTCAAGGGGCTCTTTCTTATATCGAAATGCAAATGCCCGGCCATCGCGCCGGGCATCGCTGTCGTCTCCCTGGTTCCATACGTAAGGTTCTTTGTCAATCCGTGGCGCGATCAAAGCGGCGCCCGGGGCGGGATCGTCCGCACGCGGGCACTTCATTCGGCTTGCGGCGCTTGGGCGATGGGGATCGTCGAATTCCGCGATGAAGCGGCGGTCAGGATTCCCATGAGCGAGTCGCGCATCGTCTCCGTCAGGTAGCGGATGACCTCGTCGCGGCCGCGCTTCTCCCGGTCCCGGATCCAGTCGATCAGCATGCCCGACAGCGCCTCCACGTAGAACTGCGTCAGGAACTCCCGATAGTGATCGTCCAGCCGCGCGCCGGTCCGCTTCTCCGCGCTCTCAATGATGGAGCGCTGAATGCTGTGGAAGTCCGCGTCGAAGAAGCGCTTCAGGCCATCCCGGCCGATAGCGTCGCAGGCGCAGTTGACGAAATGGTCGTTCTGCTCGATGTAGTCCATCACGAAGGCGATCGCCTCCTCGGAGTTCACCATCAGGTCGAAGTGCTCCACCACCTCGATGGCCTCCTCCTCCAGCATCCACTTCAGCAGCGCGTAGATGTCCTCAAAGTGGTAGTAGAAGGTCTTGCGGTTCACGTTGGCGTCCTGGATCAGCTCGCTCACGGTGATCTTCTGGAAGGGCTTTCGCTGCATGGCGCGCTTCAGCGCCGCCGCGAGCGACTTCTTCGTGTTCAGGGAAATCTCCTCGTTCTTCACCGGCATCACCTCCACCCGCACTTTCATCATTATACATCTTTTGGAAGAAGAATCAAGGGACAATTCCGGCCATCTGTGGGGCAAGTTTCCCTCCGCCGGGATTTCCCCCACAGATTCGCGCGTTTGTCCGGCTGTTCCACAAAGTGGGAAATCTGTCCGTTGAACCCGCCGCCGGCCGGCGGTAGAATCGGTGCGAAGGTAAAGAAAGGGAGCCTCGTAAGGGGGGACGCAAGGCATGGATTACAAGTACGAAATCGTCGTGGAGACGGAGCTGGGCGAGCGGCGCGGGAGCCTCGCGCTGCGCGAGGCGGCGGAGGGTTGCCGCGGCACGCTCCACCTGCTGCGCTCGGACAGCGAGGTCAGCGGCCAAATCTTTTCCGGCGGCCAGGTGCGCCTCGCCGGGAAGCTTCATACGCTGCTGCAGAACATACCCTTCACGGCCTACGGATGGCTCGACCCGCAGAGCATCGCGCTGACGCTCTGCTACGGCCATCGCAGGCTTCCGGTTCGCGGCATTGCAAAGGGAGAGTGACCATGCAAAGATTCTTTCGACAGATCGTGCGCCACCCGAAGGCGATCCTGACCCTGTTCGCGCTGGCGACGCTCCTCTGCGCGGCCTGCAAGCCGATGATCGCCGTCAACTACGACATCAACGACTACCTGCCCTCCCACGCCCCCTCCACCCGCGCGCTGGATGCGCTGGAGGCGGAGTACGACAGCGGCGTGCCCAACGCGCGGGTCATGGTGCGCAATGTCACCATCCCCGAGGCGCTGCGCTACAAGGCGGCGCTCGAGGAGATTCCGGGCGTGACGGGCGTGACCTGGCTGGACGACAGCGTGGACGAGACCGTCCCGCTGGAGACCGTGGACCAGGACCTGCTCGACACCTACTACCTGGACGGCAACGCGCTGTTCTCCGTGACCATCGCGGAGCACAGCATCCTCCCCGCCACGGACGCGATCCGCGCGCTCATCGGCCCGGAGAACGCCATGACGGGCGCGGCGGTCTCCACCGCCGTGGCGACCACCAGCACCGTTTCGGAGGTCCGGCTGATCGCCCTGTTCGCGGTGGCATTCGTGTTCTTCCTGCTGATCGTCAGCATGACCTCCTGGCTGGAGCCGGTGATCGTGATGTTGAGCCTGGGCGTGGCCATCCTCATCAACTCCGGCAGCAACCTGATCTTCGGCGAGATCTCCTTCGTGACCAACGCCGCCGGGAGCATCCTTCAGCTGGCCGTGTCGCTGGACTACTCGGTGTTCCTGATGCACCGTTTCGAGGAGTGCAAGAGGGAGATTCCCGACCGGCAGGAGGCGATGGTCGATGCGCTGTGCAAGTCCGCCACCTCGATCCTTTCCAGCGGCCTGACCACCGTGATCGGCTTCCTGGCGCTGTGCCTGATGCAGTTCCGCATCGGGCCCGACCTGGGCCTGGCGCTGGCGAAGGGCGTGGGCATCAGCCTGATCACCGTGTTCTTCTTCTCGCCGGTGCTGATCCTGAGCTGGAGCAAGGGCATCGACAGGACCCGCCACCGCTCGTTCCTGCCGTCCTTCGCGGGCTTTGGAAAGCTCGTGACCCGGGTGATGCTGCCGCTGGTGTGCGTGTTCGCGCTGATCATCGCGCCCTCCTACCTGGCGTCCCAGCGCAACGACTACTACTACGGCGCCTCCCACATCTTCGGGCCCGAGACCCAGCTCGGCGCGGACACCGAGGCCATCGAGGAAATCTTCGGCCGCAGCGACACCTACGCGCTGATGGTGCCCCGCGGGGACTTCGCCCGGGAGCAGGCGCTCTCCGACGCGCTGCAGGCGATGCCCGAGGTCACCGAAGTGCTCTCCTACGTGGACAACGCCGGGGAGGTGATCCCCACCGAGTACGTGGAAGCGGACACGCTGAAGCTGCTGCTCTCCGACGCCCACAGCCGCATGGTCGTGACCGTGCGCGCGGAGTACGAGGGCGAGGCAACCTTCGCGCTGATCGAGCGCATCCGCGCGCTGGCGGAGCGGTTCTATCCGGGGCAATGGCTGCTCGCCGGGGAGGGCGTGAGCACCTACGACCTGATGGATACGGTCACGGCCGACATGGCGAAGGTCAACTTCATCGCCATCGCGGCGGTGTTCCTGGTGCTGACGGTTTCGTTCAAGTCGGCCTCGCTGCCCGCGCTGCTGGTGCTGGCCATCGAGACGGCCATATGGCTGAACACGGGCCGCCCCTACTTCGCCGGGCAGACGGTGTTCTACATCGCCTACCTGATCATCACGTCGATCCAGCTGGGCGCGACGGTGGATTACGCGATACTGATGACCGACCGCTACTGCGAGTTCCGACAGACGATGGACCGGCGGGAGGCGGCGGGACGGACGGTCGCCAGCTCCACGGCCTCGATCCTGGTATCGGGCCTGGCGCTGACCGTCGTGGGCTTTCTGATGGGCATCATCTCCACCCACGGCCTGCTCAGCCAGCTGGGCTACTTCCTGGGCTGGGGCGCGGTGTTCTCGCTGGCCATCGTGCTGCTGGTGCTGCCCGGCCTGCTGTGTGTGTTCGACGGGCTGATTCAACATACGACCAGGGGCGTTCGCTTTGTCAATCCTAAATCACGGAGGGTGGATCGCAATGAAGAAGTTCAAGAGGATGGGTTCGCTGCTGATGGCGCTGTCGCTTGCGTGGATGCCGGTGGCAGCGGCGCGCGCAGAGGGCAAGGAGGAGGTCATCTACGCGGTGCTGGACTCGGCTGGGCAGGTGGACGGGCTCTACGCAGTCAACATCTTCCCGGGCGGTGACGTGGAGGACTACGGCCTCTACACCAGCGTGCATACGCTGAACACGGAGGACGAGATTTCCTATAAGGACGGCGTGGTGCGCTTCCACAGCGACGCCGAGCGCGTCTACTACCAGGGCAACCTGGTGTACAACACGCTACCCTGGCGCTTCGCGCTGCGCTACGCGCTGGACGGCCGGGAGGTTTCCGCCGAGGAGCTGGTCGGGAAAGACGGCCACGTGACCATCGAACTCGACATCGCGCGCAACCCGGACTACGCGGGCGGCATATTCGACAGTCACGCGCTGCAAATCACCGCGCAGCTGGACACGAACCGCTGCCGGAACATCGTCGCCGACGGCGCGACCCAGGCGAATGTCGGAAGCAAGCGCCAGCTGAGCTACATACTGCTGCCCGGCACGGAGCGGACGATCGAGATCTCAACCGACGCCACGGGCTTCGAGATGGACGCCATCTCCATCAACGGCGTGCGGCTCTCCATCGACCTGGACGTGGCGAGCGACGAGCTGGACGACAAGGTGCAGGAAATTACCGACGCGGTGGTCGATCTGGACGATGGCTCCGGCGATCTGCTGGACGGCGCCCAGGAGCTGCGGGACGGCGCCCAGGATGCCTACGATGGCGCGGTCGAGCTTCGGAACGGCGCGCAGGAGCTCAGCGACGGCGCCAGCGAGCTGACCGGCCACAACGAGGAGCTGATCGACGGCGCGCGGAAGATATTCGATTCGGTGCTCGAGACCGCCAACGACACGCTGGAGGACTCCCGAAGCGACTTCGAGAAGCTGAACATCGAGCTGCAAACGCTCACGGCGGACAACTACGCCTCGGAGATCGACCGGCTGCAGCGCGAGCTGCTGGACAACGTGGAGGACTACGTGCTGGAGCAGGCGGACGAGACGCTGCGCGACGAGGTGAACAAGGCCGCCCGCGAGCAGGTGGAGGAGCAGGTGTGGGCCGGCGCGCGCGAACAGGTGAAGGAGAAGGTGACCGAGGCGGCGCGCGAGCAGGTGAAGGAGAAGGTCGAGGCCGCCGCGAAGGAGCAGGTGCGCGAGGCCGTGCGTGCGGGCG
>CANQGC010000234.1 GCA_947600345.1 uncultured Clostridia bacterium | reverse complement strand
CCCGTCCACGTAGATCTGGCCCGCGTCCGGGAAGTAGATGCCCGATAGCATGTTCATCAGCGTGGTCTTGCCGCTGCCGTTCTCGCCCAGCAGCGACAGGATCTCGCCCCGGCGGATCTCCATCGTCACGTTGGCGTTGGCGTGGATCGTGCCGAATGTCTTGCTGATATTCTCCAGGCGGATCGCCACATTGTTTTCCAAATTCGATTCACCCGCTTTTCGTTCGTATCGGTGGGGACGCTCTTGGAACGGCAAAGGGAAGCTCGAAAGCTTCCCTTTGCCGCGCTCAAGCAAGCGCGATTCAGTTCAACTCGGTGATGCCGTCGATGCGCAGCGCGAAGGACGGGGCGGACTGGTAGTAGGACTCCGCGTAGGCGCCGTCGATGATGGCCTCGTCCGCGTCGGGCGTGAAGTCGCCGTCGGTGTCGGTGGCGAAGGCGCTGGTCACGGCCTCGCCGCCCACGGTGAAGGTGGAGGTATCGAAGACCTTGATGGAGCCGTCCTTGATGCCGGCGATCACTTCGTCGACCTTCTCCTGAGTTCCGGGAGCGCAGCTCTCGCCCAGCGGGGTGATGGCCACGGCGCCCTGCTCATAGCCGCCGCACCAGTTGCGGGCGATGGGCTCGCCGTTGATGGCGGTCTTCATGGCGTACTCGTAGTAGACCTCCCAGGTGTTGGTAGCGGAGGTCAGCGCGGCGGTGGGGGCCACGGCCAGCATGTCCACGTTGTAGCCGATGGAGTAGGCGTTGGTGCCGTTGGCGCGGGCGGCCTCGACCGCGGCGGGAGCGCCGGTGGAGTCGGCGTGCTGGCCGATGATGGCGCAGCCGGTGGAGAGCAGCGCGTTGGCGGCCTCGCCCTCGGCCACGATGTCGAACCAGGAGTTGGTGTACTGCACGCTCATGACCACGTTCGGCACGATGGAGCGGATGCCCAGGAAGAAGGCGGTGTAGCCGGACACGACCTCCGCGTAGGGATAGGCGCCGACGTAGCCGATCTTGATGTTGCCGTTCTCGTCGTAGTTGGCGTCGACCAGGCTGCCCTCGTCGATCATCTGCTGCAGCTTCATGCCGGCGACCACGCCGGAGACGTAGCGGCTCTGATACACGGCGGTGAAGGCGTTGGAGAAGTTCGTCAGGCCGGAGGCGTTGGCGGTGTCGCCCGTCATCGCGACCAGCTGCACCGGCTCGCCCGCGAGCTCCGCGGCGGCCTGCTGGCAGTAGGACTGATGGCCGTAGCTGTTGGTGAAGATCACGTTGCAGCCGGAGTCGACGCAATCCATGATGGCGTCGTAGCAGCTGGAATCCTCCGGGATGGTGTACTTCCAGATGAACTGATCGTCGGAGAGGCCCAGCGCCTCGGCGGCGCCCTTGATGCCGGTGATGTGGGCCATGGTGTAGCCCTCGTTCTCGTCGCCGATGAGCACCACGCCGACCTTCAGGGCGGCGGGATCGCCGGTCAGTTCGATCTCAGCAGCGGTGGTGGAGATGGAAGTCTCGGCCACTGCGCAGGCGCACAGCAGCATCATGAAAGCCAGGACCAGTGCAAGAACCTTCTTCATTGATTTTCCCTCCGTAAGCGTTGAATGGTTGTTGATTCCAGGTACGAAAATATGATACTCGACGCAGGTTATAAAACGGAGAATGTAGGGTAAAAAATGCGAACGATCGCTCGTTCGCAATGTTATAATTTGCACAATTGCCGAACATTCGGCAAAATCTGGCAGCAGATTGAACAAAAGCCGCGCTATTCTTCGGCCTCCTCTTCCTCCTCGGGGCGAATGCCCTCGTAGAGCACGGTGTCGCCCGGCTCGGCCATCTCCCGCAGCAGCGCCGCGGCGTCGGCGGGGTCGCGCACCGCGCGGATGGACGACCCGGGGAAGTCCCCGCCCTTGTTGATGCCCTGCAGCACCTGGCGCGTCTGCTCGGGGCCGATCAGGATCACGTAGTCGGCGGCCTCGGCGATTTGCAGGCCGAGCTGGTAGTTGGCGTCGGCCGCGCCCTTCTCCACCTCCATCAGCCCCGCCGTGACCACGATGCGCCTGCCCGGGAACTCGGAGAGTATGCGCAGCGCCTCGGCGGCCACCTCGGGCAGCTCGTTGAGGGAATCGTCGATCACGTTGATCTCGCCGGGGGCCAGCTGCAGGTGGCCCAGGATCGGGCGAATCTTCTCCACGCCGCTCTTGATCTCGTCCATTGTGAGGCCCAGCTTGTGGGCCACGGCGGCGGCGAGGGCGATGTCCCGGGCCGCGTAGCTGCCCAGCAGCTTGGTCTGCACCCAGGCGCACTCGCCATTCTGGCAGATCAGCTCCATGCGGGTGCCTTTGACGCCGGTCTCCACGTGCTCGGCGCGCATGTAGCTCTCCCCCTCGCCGCCCACCGCGGCGCGGTACTTCTCCTGCATCGGGCAGAGGGCGTAGAGCCGGTCGCCGAAGCCGCCGTCGGAGCCGAAGAAGGCCGCGCCGGTCTTGGGCAGGCTCTGGATCAGCTCGTACTTGGCCTGCGCCACCGCCTCCAGCGAGCCGAAGCTGTCCAGGTGGGCGGGGCCGATGCAGGTGAGTATGCCGTACTTCGGGCGGATGACGCGGGCGATCTCTCGAATCTCGCCCTTCCTCTGAGCGCCCAGCTCGGCGATGAAGACCTCGTGCCTGTCGTTGAGCTGCTCGTTGATCACCCGGGAGGCACCCATCGCCGAGGAGAAGCTCGGCGGCGTGGCCAGCACGCGGTACTTCTCCGAGAGCAGCGTCTTCAGGATCAGCTTGGTCTCGGTCTTGCCGTAGCTTCCGGTGATGCCGATGCGGATCAGGCCCCTGTGCTCCAGCAGCTTCTTGCGGGCGGTGCGGTAGTAGCGCGCGTTGATGCGGTTCTCCAGCGGGGCCACGATGTAGGCGGCCAGCAGCACCGCGTAGTCGCAGCCGATGAACACCAAGTAGGGCGACAGCGTCAGCAGGTACAAAAGCGTCGCGCCCAGCGCGTCGAGCAGGAACACCACGACGATCAGCCGCACCATGCGCTGGGAGACGTTGAACTCCTTCTTGATCGGTATGCGCCGCTTCTGGAAGAAGGCAAAGACGGCCGCGCCGGAGAACAGCGCCAGCATCAGCCAGTTGCACAGCACCTCGCGGGGCTCGGACTGCTGCATGAACATGGAGAACAGCACCGGCATGTACCAGTTGATTGCGGTCGCGCCGGCGGCGATGGCGATGTCCGTCCACATCAGCAAATCGGTGTAGCGGCGCAGCTCGCGCTTGAGCTCCGCCGTCTGATACCGCCCGGCCTGCAGCATGTGCATGGCCCGCACGCCCGAGAGCGTGCAGCACGCCGCGATCACGACGATGCGAATTATCGTGTATACCATAGTGCCTCCGATCAGTCCTCCGGATCCTCCTCGACGGTCAGGAGCGGGTCATTCTCCGGGTTTCCCTCGGGCAGACGCTCCAGCGCCATGATGAGGGCGTCCTCGCTGTTCTCATAGTAGCGCTTGCGATAGCCTACGTCGATGAAGCCCAGCTTGTGGTAGAGCGCCTGAGCGGCGGCGTTGCTGCGGCGCACCTCCAGCGTCATCCAGCTCATGCCGGAGTCGGCGGCCAGCTGGATCATCGCCCGGCAGACCATCTCGCCGTAGCCCATGCCCCGGCGATCCGGGCGCACGGCGATGTTCATGATGTGCCCCTCGTCCATCACGAACCACACGCCCGCGTAGGCGATGGCCCGCCCGTCCTCGCGCACCACCAGATAGCGCGCGCACTGGTTCTCCGCCACGTCGTGGCGGAACACCTCCTTCGACCAGGGCACGGGGAAGCTCGCCGCTTCGATCTCGTACGCCGCGTCCACGTCCGCCGCGGTCATCAGGCCAACCGTAATCTCTCCCATGTCAGCCTTCCTTCCCTTCCTCTCGCAGCCGCCGCTCCCGCAGGCGCTCGGCCTGGGGCGCGCGCAGGTAGATGGGCGTGAGCTTCCTCGCCTCCATCCACTGCTCCGGCCGCGCCGCCGCCAGCAGGCAGGCCGCGTCCGCGCGGATGTCGCGCAGGTTGGCCGGAGCGACGCACGCCTCCGGCAAGCGCTCCCGGATGCGCGCCGCGTGCACCCGCAGGCCGTCGCCCAGGAACATCAGCCGCCGGTCCCTCGGCAACAGGTCGAGGAACGCGGTCAGCTCCATCGCGCCGTCCTCCAGCGCGCGCTCGGGCATGCCGGACTTCATGTCAAAGGCCGCGCAGTACACCTGCCCCCGGCGCGCGTCCAGGATCGGGCAGGCCAGACCGTCGAAGTGGGCGGCGTTCATCGCCAGCGCCTCCAGCGCGTCGATGCGCGCCACGGGCTTCCCCCAAGCGTGGGCCAGGCCCTTGGCCGCGCAGACGCCGATGCGCACGCCGGTGAACGATCCTGGTCCCGCCACGGCGGCGAAGCAGTCCACCTGCTCGCAGCGCAGCCCCGCGCCGGACATGGCCGCGTCCAGCGCCGACATGATGGTCTCCGAGTGGGTCAGCCCCCGGTTCATGGCGATGAGCTCCGCCACGATACCGTCCTTCAGCACCGCGCAGCTCGCCGCCGGGCCGGAGGTGTCGATTCCAACGATGTTCAAGCTTCCACCCTCCATCGCATCAGTTGCGGATGCTCCCCGCCGATCTCGATCTCCCGGGCGTCGTCGCCAAGCTCGCTGCGCGAGATGCGCACGTGGATCGCGCCCTCGGGGTCGAGCTCCGCCATTTCCGGCCACTCGACCAGGGCGACGTTGTCCCCGCCGATGAACTCGTCCAGCCCGGCGGCGTAGAACTCCT
>CANQGC010000233.1 GCA_947600345.1 uncultured Clostridia bacterium | reverse complement strand
CGATGAGCGCGGCGGGAGCGGGGGCTGCGGCAGCGGGGGCGCGGCTCGCGCAGGGCTTTGCGTCGGGAATTGGCGGCGGCGCTTCGCTGGCTGCGGCGGGAGCCGCGGGCGTGGCGAGCGCGGCGATCTCCGCGGCGCAGGGCAGAATGAGCGCCGCCAGCGCCGCCGGGCGCGCCTTTGCGTCCGGATTGGCGAGCGGCATACGCTCCGGGCAGTCCGCCGTGATCTCTGCGGCGGTCGCCGTGGCCCAGGCCGCCGCTGCTGCCGCCAGGAGCGCGCTGGCGATTCACTCGCCATCGAAGGTCACCCGGGAGCTGGGCGAGAACTTCGACATGGGCTTCATTCGCGGCGTGGACGACATGCGGCCGGACATTGAGCGCTCGGTGCGCGCCGCCGTGCGCGTGGAGCCGCCCGTGAGCGCGGCCTTCGGCCCGGTGGCGGAGGTTCGCGCCGGGGAGCGCCCGCAGTATCAGCCCATCGACTACGACCGTCTGGCAGATGCGATGAACCAGCGGCAGATGGTGTTGATGATGGACAACCGACGCCTGGCCCAGGTGCAGGAGCGCGAAACCGCACGCGCCCAGACCCTGCGCAACCGCAAGCTCGCCCTCGGCTACGGAAAGTAGCCGGCGGGGCCGGCGGCCATCTGCTGCCGCGCTTAGGCGACGGACTTTGGGCGGCATAAGGCCGACCGCCCAAAGTCCTGCCTTGCGTTTCTAATGAAGCCTTGGTGTGAGGCGGCGAAATCCAGCCCGTGGATTATGGGCTGGATTTCTTGCGGAGTGGGAGAGAGATTTGAAGGTGGAAGAGCAACGCGGCAGCGTTGCCGAATTGGGAGGTAGGTATGGCACGAAGCAATCCATTCTGGTTTGAGTTTAACGGTGTGAAGTCCAGTGAGATGGGCGTTTGGATGACGGACGCGCACGCCTTTTCCCGGGGCGAGCAGCGGGGCACGCAGGAGAAGGTGTCCGGCAGGAGCGGCTTCGTCTGGCTCGGGGACGGCGCGACCGACGCCTATGAGATCAAGCGCGCCTGCATCGCCCCCGCGTCGAAGCTTCGGCAGATCGCCGCCTGGCTCACCGGCTCCGGCAACCTGCGCTTCTCCAACGAGGAGGGCGCCATGTACGACGCCCGCGTCGCCAAGAAGATTGATTTCAAGCGCGCCGCGCCCGGCAAGGATCCGCTCTACAAGTTCGACCTCACCTTCCTCTGCCAGCCCTTCCCCCGGATGTGGCCCGAGGTGGCGCCCATCGAGATTCTCATCGACGATCCGGACCGGCCCACGCCCTACTTCGACCTGCCCAACCCCGGCACCGCGCCCTCGCTGCCCCGGCTGGAGATCGAGGGCAGCGGCAGCTTTTCGGTGACCATCGGCAAGCAGACGATCTTCTTCTCCGATGTGGAGCGCGGCATCATCGTGGACAGCGAGCTCATGGACGCGCTTACGCTGGACGGCGCACTGCTCGCCAATGAGAAGATGGACGGCGAGTTCTTCGAGATTCAGCCCGGCCAGAACGTGGTCCAGTGGATCGAGGGCGGCGAGAGCGAGGAGGGCGACCCGCTGAGCGGCACCATCGAGAAGATCACCATCATTCCGCGATGGAGAATGCTTTAAGGCATCATGCTTGACATGAAATTGCGAGAAATGATATAATGGCTGTGCTGCCAGTCAAATGGCGGCATGGCAGAGAGTGAACACGGAGTCGCTGTCACCTGTTGAGTATTTTACGAAAGCAGGTGATGCCGCATGAGCGCATACGAGATCATCATGGTCTTGCTCACCGGAATTGGCTTGCTGATAGTACTGATTGACAAGATCGGGAAAAGGTAGCCGAGAAAAACAGCGAACCACCGTGTACTAGGCCCACACGGTGGTTCTGATTTCGCCAGCAGGTGATTGATGGCTCCGAGCCGAACAAGCTCTCTGCCATTATTATATCTCCTCTACACTGAATTGTCAAGCACAGCTACGGCTGTGCTTTTTTGTTGGAGGTGACCCATGTCTATCTGCATCTATCCCCAGGATTGCGACGACTTTTCGAGCAATGGTTTGGGGGTGCTCACGCCGTTGAGCTGCACCGTGTCGGAGGAGTCCTGCGGGATGTTCGAACTGGAGCTGGAGCAGCCTATCGACCCGGTCTATTCCCGCGCCGTCGTGCCGGACGCGCCCAGCTTCTCGCTGCGCTGGTCGCAGATCACCCCCGGCTGCATCCTCAAGGCGCCCGTACCCACCCGCGAGTCGCCCCTCTACGAGTCCGAAGGTCTGTCCGAGGGCGCCACCTCCGGCGTCGTCACCCGCAACGTCTGGCGCGTCTCCGGCACCAAGTCCGGCCTCACGCTCTACAACAAGGCCAGCGGCAAAAAGAAGAAGCTCGCCAAGCTCAAGAACGGCGCGCTGGTCAACGAGATCGGCGAGCGCACCGTGGGCAAGACCCTCTGGAAGAACGTCATCGCTCAGAACGGCGGCAAGAAGGGCTGGATGAACAGCAAGTACCTGGTCAGCAACGGCGAGGTGCAGGAGAACCTCTGGAACGGCCAGATCCTCAACCCCAAGGGCATCCAGCGCGAGCAGTACCGGGAGCAGCTCTTCCGCGTCTACTCCGTCGAGCGCGACGCGGAGAAGGGCATCGTCACCGTCAAGGCCATGCACATCACTTACGACTTGAAGGCCACGCTGGTCAACTCCGCCTACGAGGTGAAGAAGAAGACCGCCGCCAGCGAGATCCTCGAGCACGTCTGGGGCACGCTCGCCACCGAGCACGAGTTCGAGCTCCACGTCATCGGCCAGGATGCGCTCGCCGAAAAGATCACCGGCAACTTCGGCTGGAAGAACCCCATCGAGTGCATGCTCGACCCGGACGAGGGAATCCTCGCCCAGAGCAAGGCGCTGCTGCTGCGCGACAACTACGACCTCTACGTGCTCCCGGACCGGGTGCGCGACTCCGGCGTCACCATCCGCCGCGGCAAGAACCTCAAGGGCGTCACCGTCACCCAGGACGCCAGCTCCCTCGTCACCCGCATCATCCCCTGCGGCAAGGACTCCAAGGGCAAGGAGCTCTTCCTCGACGGCCAGAACTACGTGGATTCCCCTCACGTGAACGACTACCCCTTCCCCTACGTCCAGAAGATCGACTACGACGTCAAGGTCGCCGACAAGGACGTAGACAACGAGACCGTGTTCAAGACCGCCGCCAACGCCCGCAAGCGGCTGAAGGAGCTGGCCGAGAAGGACTTCTCCGAGAACGGCGTCGACCTCCCCAGCTACGGCCTGGAGGTGGACTTCGTGCTGCTGCAGAACACCGAGGACTACACCGACTACGCCGCGCTCCAGGCCGTCTACCTCAACGACAGCGTCACCGTCATCGATGAGCTGATCGGCCTGACCGCCCAGCTGCGCGTCACCGGCTACAAGTGGGACGCCCTGCGCTGCCAGTACGAGGAGGTCACGCTGGGCGACATCAAGAGCCTGGAGCAGACGGTCTACTCCTACAACCTGCCCACCGGCGGCGTCTCCGGCAGCAAGCTGGCCACCGGCAGCGTGGACGGCGCTGTGCTGCGGGATGAGACCATCGAGTACGCCAAGATCGCCATCGCCACCATCGAGCAGCTCACGGCGGACTCCATCGTGGCGCTCACCGCCAAGATCCAGGAGATCGTCTCCCAGAGCATCACCACGGACGAGCTCTACGCCGCGCTGGCCCAGCTCAACCAGGCGGTCATCCAGAGCGCGCAGATCGACTGGGCGAGCATCGACTCGCTCCAGGCGGCCATCGCCACGCTGGTGCAGGCTTCCATCGGCACCGCCGACATCGGCTGGGCGCAGATCAAGGATCTGATCACCGGCACGGCCATCATCACCCAGGGCGAGGCGGGGCAGCTGTTCATATCGCGGCTGGCGGTGACCGAGGCCAACCTGGTGAGCCTGACCACCGGCGAGCTCGTGGTCAAGGGCGCGGACGGGCGCTTCTACTCCGTCTCCGTGGACGAATCGGGCCAGGTGCAGGCCACGCTCAAGCAGGTGTCCAATGACGATGTGCACGACCTGTCCATCAACGCCGGGGAGAAGCTGATCGAGGGCAGCGTCACGGCGGCGTGCCTGAACGCCACGGACATCTTCGCGGACAACGCCGTCATCCGCCAGCTCATGGCGGCGAACCTGGACGTGGATACCTTCTTCGCCCGGGAGGGCGTGATTGACGCGCTCAAGGCGATGAAGATCTGGAACGACAAGTCACTGCTGCTGCTGGCCCAGGAGGCCGAAGCCGGCGCGGGCGCGGCCAAGGACGCGCAGGACGCCAAGACCGCCGCTTCCAGCGCGCAGACCGCAGCCTCCAATGCGCAGACCACGGCTTCCGACGCGCAGGATGCGGCCGAGCAGGCTCTGGACGCCGCCGGGCAGGCGGTGGCCAATCAGGCCGACTTCGTTCGCCAGACGAAGCTCTCTACCTACCTGCGGGTGGTCGCCCCCGGCGAGGCGAGCGATCCCGGCGTGTACGTCGGCCTGACCACCGGCAGCGAGCGCCCGGTGGCCGAGGCCTTCATCGACGCCTCCGGCTGGTTCCGCGTGCTCCGCAGCGGCGAGAGCGTCACCTCCCTCGGCCCCAAGATTCAGGAGCTCGGCACACTCACCATCTACGAGACCGCCGACGGCGGCCACGCCTTTATCTGAGGAGGTTGATTTATGGCTTACCAGTACAGGTGCCCGATTGGCTCCGCCAGCAGCGCTTACATCGACTTCAACGTGCAGTCCAGCCTCGCGCCGGGCGACATCGTCACCGTCGAGGGCGAAATCCACAACATAACCTACTA
>CANQGC010000232.1 GCA_947600345.1 uncultured Clostridia bacterium | reverse complement strand
CCTCAGGTTCCTTGGCAAGGATTCTTAAGGGACAGAGTCCCTTAAGCAGGTCTGGGCAGCGCCCAGCGTAGCCCCAGCGGCCCGCGCAGACAATCTAGCGCTCGTTATCGAGAACCAAGGCGACATCGCCTCCCAAGCGCGGGCCGCGGCGAGGCGAGTCTTGGATCGGGGAAGCCGGAGGGCTTCCCCGATTCATAGGAGCAAACGAAACCTCTCGCATCCCCTTATCAATGTACTGAACTGCACTGAACCGTCCGGCTTCCCGGACGGTTCTTCTCATGCAAATCCAAGCGTCATTCCCGCGGCCTCCCGGCACGCCTGAGCCGCGCCTTCGCTTCCTCGATGTTCTCGCCCTCACGCGCCAGGAAGCGGTTGACGAAGGAATCTTCGATCCTCCTGTACCCCTCCACGACGCCGTTTTCAATCCTCCTGTAGCCGCCGGTGACGTTGCTTTCAATGCTCTCGAACGCGCCGGTGACAGCCTCCGCGATATTCTCGTTTGCCTTTGCGAGTCTGGACTTTGCCATGTGAATCTCCTCCTCGCTTTCAATCCTTCAAACCCTTCGTCAGCGGGATCAGGCAGAACAGGATGAGGATGCCCAGCAGGCCGATCAGGATCCCCGGCACCAGCTTGTTCCAAACCATGCAGAAGCACATGCCGACACCCAACATCAGCGCGCCGGCGATGCCGACAAGCACCACGAGAACCGCCCTGGGCGAGAGGTGAATGGGCGCCTTGCCCGCCATCCTCCGCCAGACGATCAGGGTCACGATTCCCAAAATCGCCCCCACGCAGCCGAGCACCGCGCCCGGCTTGAACGCATTCCACTCCGGAATCAGCGCCATGCACATGCCGAGGGCAAACAGCAAGCCGCTGACCGTTCCCAGTACCAACGCTACGAAACTGCTCTTTTTCATCAGAATCCACCTCCGCTTTTGATTAAACCAACACTTGTTGTTTTGGGTTGAATCCAGTATAATGGAGCGGGAATGGAATTGCAATCATCAATATTCAAACAAGTGTTGGAATAATGGGAGGAAGGAATGAACACAAAGAACAACCGTCGCAGGCAGAATTCCAGGGAGCGGATAGAGGGCTTGTTCATGGAGCTGCTGCAGGACCGGGAGCTGAACGAGATTTCAGTCTCCGAAATCTGCGCGCGATGCGGGCTGAACCGAAGCACCTTCTACGCAAACTACGAGGATATCTACGACCTGGCGGACAAGGTGCGCGAACATCTGGAGGCGGAAGTCAAGCGCCTGTTCGAGGAAGAGCGCGAGCGCTTCCCCTATAGCCACGGCTTTCTGCGTCTGTTTCGTCACATGCGGGATAACCAGGCGCTCTACCGAACCTATTTCAAGCTCGGCTACGAAAACCAGTTTAAGCTCGATCTCTACGGCTATGACATGCGCGAGGCAGAGCGCTACTTTGATAATCGCTACATCGAGTACCACGTGGAGTTCTTCCGCAACGGCTTCAATGCCATCGTCAAGCTGTGGCTGAGGAACGGCTGCCGGGAGACGCCGGAGGAGATGGAGCGGATCGTGCGCAGGGAGTACCAGGGAAGACCGAATGCGTGAAGCGAGCGCGGGCCGCGCGCTTTTTCGCGGACGTGCCCGCGCTTTGTGCCGTCCCCGTTAAACTTTCCGAAAGTTCCCGTGAGATGCGTTTACAACGCGCGCCGGATGTGGTAGAATATTCATCGTGACAGTATGTCTGCCACCATGCACGCATGCGCGGTTCGCCGAATCTCCGACGGCCTACGGCGCTTGCGCGAAAGAGAAAGAGGAGGAATACCCATGACCAAGCAGGAAATCATCTCCACCTACGGCCGCCACGAGGGCGACACCGGCTCCCCCGAGGTGCAGGTCGCGCTGCTCACCGAGCGCATCAACCACCTGAACGAGCACCTCAAGATCCACAAGAAGGACCACCACTCCCGTCGCGGCCTGCTGCTGATGGTCGGTCAGCGCCGCGGCCTGCTGGACTACCTGAAGAAGACCGACATCGAGGCCTACCGCGCCCTGATCGCCAAGCTCGGCCTGCGCAAGTAAGCGGAGAACGACACCGGCACGTAGGAAGTTCGTAACTGCGCCGCCGCCCGGAACGAGCGGCGGCGCTTTGCGCGAACCGGACTTTGTACCCACCCCCGGGTCTGCGTGTGGACGCTAGGATGCGGAAGCTTTCCGCAGGCGTGCGTCTGTACGCAGGATTCCGGGGACAATGCACCCAATTGACCACAGAATCCTGAGGAGGAAAGAGAATGGATTGCAAATTCTACACCATGGAACTGGGCGGGCGTGAGCTCCGCCTCGAGTTTGGCAAGTACGCCGGACAGGCCAGCGGCGCGTGCTTCGTGCGCTACGGCGACACCTGCGTGCTCGTGACCGCCACCGTCGCCGAGACCCCGCGCCCCGGCATCGACTTCTTCCCGCTGAGCGTGGACTTTGAGGAGAAGCTCTACTCCGTCGGCCACATCCCCGGATCGTGGAACCGCCGCGAGGGCCGCCCCGCCGAGAAGGCCATCCTCACCAGCCGTTTGATCGACCGCCCGCTGCGCCCGCTGTTCCCCAAGGGAATGCGGCACGACGTGTCCGTGGTCGCCACCGTCATGTCCGTGGATCAGGACAACATCCCCGACATCCCCGCGATGATCGGCGCCTCCGCGGCGCTGTCCATCAGCGAGATTCCGTGGGCCGGCCCCATCGGCGCCGTCAACATCGGCTACGTGGACGGCGAGTACATCGTCAATCCCAACGTCGCCCAGCGCGAGGTTTCGCTGCTGAACCTGACCGTCGCCGGCACCTCAGAGGCCGTGCTGATGGTCGAGGCCGGCGCGAAGGAAGTTTCCGAGGAGGTCATGCTCAACGCCATCCTCTTCGCCCACGAGGAGATCAAGAAGATCGTGGCGCTGATCAACACCATCCGCGACGAGATCGGCGTGGAGAAGCGCGAGTTCCCGCTGCAGCTCCCCGGTGACGACGTGAAGGCCGCCGTGCGCGAGTACGCCTACGACAAGGTCAAGTGGATGTTCGAGACCTTCGACCGCAACGAGCGCAACGCCCGCGAGGCCCAGGTCAAGGCCGAGGTCGCCGAGCACTTCGCCGAGCAGTTCGAGGGCCGCGAGACCGAGGTGGGCGACGCGCTCTATGCCATCCAGAAGGAGATCATGCGCCGCCACATCATCGACGAGGGCGTGCGCCCCGACGGCCGCAAGCTCACCGAGATCCGCCCCATCTGGTGCGAGGTCGGCGTGCTGCCCCGCCCGCACGGCTCCGGCGTGTTCACCCGCGGCCAGACCCAGGTCATGACCGTCTGCACGCTGGCGCCCGTGTCCGAGCAGCAGATCATCGACGGCATCGGCACCCAGGACCACAAGCGCTACATGCACCACTACAACTTCCCCGGCTACTCCACCGGCGAAGCCAAGCCCATCCGCAGCCCCGGACGCCGCGAGATCGGCCACGGCGCGCTGGCCGAGCGCGCACTGGAGCCGATGATCCCCTCCACCGACGAGTTCCCCTACTGCCTGCGCCTGGTCTCCGAGGTCATGAGCTCCAACGGCTCCACCTCCCAGGCGAGCGTCTGCGGCTCGACTCTCGCGCTGATGGACGCGGGCGTGCCGATCAAGCGCCCGGTGGCCGGCGTGGCGATGGGCCTGATCAAGGACGTGGAGAACACCGGCAAGGTCGCCGTGCTCACCGACATCCAGGGCTTGGAGGACTTCCTGGGCGACATGGACTTCAAGGTCGCCGGTACGACCAAGGGCATCACCGCCATCCAGATGGACATCAAGATCAAGGGCATCGACGAGGCGATCCTGCGCCAGGCGCTGGCCCAGGCCTACGACGGCCGCCTGTTCATCCTCGATAAGATGCTGGAAGTGCTGCCCGCCCCGCGCGCGAACCTGAGCAAGTACGCGCCGAAGATCGTCACCTTCTCCATCAACCCGGAGAAGATCGGCGAGGTCGTGGGCCCGCGCGGCAAGACCATCAACAAGATCATCGAGGAGACCGGCGTCAAGATCGACATCGAGGACGACGGCAGCGTCTACATCGCCACCGAGGATATGGACGCCGCGGCTCGCGCGAGGCAGATCATCGAGGGCATCGCCATGGAGCCCGAGGTCGGCTACCGCTTCCTGGGCAAGGTCGTGCGCATCATGCCCTTCGGCGCGTTCATCGAGTACGCCCCCGGCAAGGACGGCATGCTGCACATCTCCAAGATGGCCAACGAGCGCGTGGAGAAGGTCGAGGATGTGATGAACATCGGCGACACCATCCCCTGCAAGATCGCCGAGATCGACAGCCAGGGCCGCATCAACCTGCTGCGCACGGACATCGAGTACGAGGATGAATCCATGCCGGTGCGCCGCCCCCCGCGCAGGGATGGCGACCGGGATCGTCGAGGCGGCGACCGTGGCCGCGACCGCGACCGCAGGCGCAGGGATTGATCTCCCGCGATAAACTCCACACATGAAGCTTGACGGATTGGACATACTGCCTATGTCCAATCCGTTTTCAGAGATAAGACCCGGTTTTGCTTCCTCACGGGCATGGACAGACCGCCGTCCGAAGGGGAACAAACCGCCGTCCCGCAAAAACCGACCGCCAACGCAAGCTGCGCTTCCTTGCGGCTTGCAGGGAAGCCAAAACCCTGCAAACCCAGGCTAGCTCCAATACAGACTCCGGTCGATTCTCGGCGCGGCAAAACCGACCGGCATCGCCGGACGCACAAAAAGGAGGCATTCCATGCCCTTTGATCTCTTGACCCTCCCCAACGGCCTGCGGGTCGTGGGGGAGCGGATTCCT
>CANQGC010000231.1 GCA_947600345.1 uncultured Clostridia bacterium | reverse complement strand
ACCAGGCGAAATCCTGCATCCAGATCCTCGACAAGAACGGCGAGCCGAAGGTGAATTCCTGCCTGCAGTGCGGCAAGTGCATGCGCACCTGCAAGCACGACGCCATCACGCAGAATCCCAAGGGCGTGTACATGATCAACAAGAAGAAGTGCGTGGGCTGCGGCGAGTGCGTGGCGGCCTGCCCGATGAAGGTCATGGTGCTGGCGGGGGAGACCGCGAGCAAGTGCATCGCCTGCGGCATCTGCGCCAAGGCCTGCCCGATGGACGTCCTGGAGGTCATCGAGAAGTAGCCTGGGCCGCCCATCGAGGCCGGGGCCCTTCAAAGGCAGAGCAAGGGGCGCTTCGCAAATCGCGAAGCGCCCCCTGCTCTGCCTTTTGGATCAGCCGACGCTCATGGACGCGTCGGCATCGTCTGTGCCGAAGGCATCGGCGTCTCCGCCGAAGGCGTCGGCATCCTCGCCGAAGGCATCCGCATCGGCGCCAAAGGCATCGGCGTCCTCACCGAAGGCGTCGGCATCCTCACCGAAGGCGTCGGCATCCTCGCCGAACTCATCCGCTCCGCCCTCCGCGGGATTGCCGTCGCCGAAGGCGGTGCCCTGCAGGTCATCCATCTCCGCGCCGAAGCTCTCGCCCGCGGCGCCGAAGTCCTCGCCGGCAACGGCGCCGGTATCCACCACGCCGTCCACCAGGGAGGCGTCTCCCGCGGCGCCATCCGGGACCATGGCGGCGGCCGCGTCGGGCGCGGCGATGGTTGCGGCGGCCGCGGAGGAGACCTCCGAGATGGCCCCGCTCGCCACCGTCATGGTGTCGGGGAATTCATAGTAGGTGTAGGCATCCTTGCGGCCGTTCTTGTACTGCAGCACCACGCCGAACTTGTAGACGCCGTCCTTGAAGTCGGATACCTTCAGTATGACCTCGAAGTCCGCGTTGGCGGGGTTCTGGCACAGCGCGCCGTCGTGGGTGACGCCGCTGACGCCGGGCGTCATCTTGCTCTGGTAGGCGATCGCGCCGTTGCCGTCCGCCGGGGTGATGATCAGGAAGGCCTTGGTCTTCGCGGCGTCGGAATCGGCGCTGTTGATGTAGGCGTAGCCGGTGATGTCCGCGAAGGTCCGGTTGTTGGGTTCGGATACGTAAATCTTGGTCAGGCCCGCCATGGCTTCCGAGGAGGCGGCGGGAACTTTGAATCCCCGTGTGCGGCTCTTGGACAGTAGGTCGCTGGAGATGCGCGTGGGCTCCGGCGTGGGCACCGGGGTCGGCGTGGGCTCCGGCGTCGGGGTCGGCGTCATGATGGGCGTGGGTTCCGGGGTCAGTACGGGCTCCGGCGTGGGCTCCGGGGTCGCGTCCGGCGTGGGGGAGGGCGTGGGAAGCAGATCCACGATCTCGCTGTTCTGATCTCCGCCGTTCGGGTCGCTGCCTTCCGTGCCGTCGAAGGAGCCCCCCGCTCCCAGGCCGAAGTCGTCCGGCGAGGCGGTCATCTCCACGTAGGCGCGCACGGTGGTGTCGGGATTGATGCGGTTGGAATAGTCCATCTTCTCCAGGCAAAAATAAGCTGCGACCAGGAAGATGGCGACGACAATCAGGCCTATGAAGAAGTGCAATACGGCAATGGCCTTGCCGGTCCTCTTGTAACCCTTTTGCATGGAATTAGCCTCCCGTAAACCTATACAATCATTATCATACTACATATTCCGCGAAAAAAAGTCAACCCTAAGCGGGGCATTTTACAAATATTATCATATTGTGTCGCCCGGTGTCGCGAGCAGCGGCTTCAGGTATGCGCCGGTGGCGCTGACCGGACTTTCGGCCACCTCCTCGGGCGTGCCCCGGGCGATGACTTCTCCGCCCATGTCGCCGCCGCGCGGGCCCAGGTCGACGATGTAGTCGGCGGTCTTGATCACGTCCAGGTTGTGCTCGATCACCACCAGCGTGTTGCCCTGGTCAGCCAGGCGGTGCAGCACCTCGTTGAGCATGGCCACGTCGGCGATGTGCAGCCCGGTGGTGGGCTCGTCGAGCACGTAGAGCGTGCGGCCGGTGGCCTTGCGGGAGAGCTCCGTGGCCAGCTTGATGCGCTGGGCCTCGCCGCCGGAGAGGGTATCGGAGGGCTGGCCGAGCTTGACGTACCCCAGGCCCACGTCCTTCATCGTCTGCAGCTTGGCCTGCAGGCGGGGCAGGGGCCAGAAGAACTCCAGCGCCTCTTCCACGGTCATCTCCAGCACGTCGTAGATGCTCTTTCCCTTGTAGCGCACCTCCAGCGTCTCGCGGTTGTAGCGGCGGCCGTGGCAGACTTCGCAGGGGACGTAGACGTCAGTCAGGAACTGCATCTCGATCTTCAATATGCCGTCGCCGGAGCAGGCCTCGCATCTTCCGCCCTTTACGTTGAAGCTGAAGCGGTTGGCCTTGTAGCCGCGCGCCTTGGCGTCCGGCGTGGCGGCGAACACGTCGCGGATCATGTCGAAGAGGCCGGTGTAGGTGGCGGGGTTCGACCGGGGCGTCCTGCCGATGGGGGACTGGTCGATCAGGATCGTCTTGTCGAGCTGCTCCGCGCCGTCGACGCCGTCGTGGTCGGCGGCCTTCTGGCGGGAGCGGTTCAGCGTGCGGGCCAGGGACTTGTACAGGATCTCGTTCACCAGCGAGCTCTTGCCGCTGCCGGACACGCCGGTCACGCAGCACAGCACGCCCAGCGGGAACTGCACGTCGATGTTCTTCAGGTTGTTGGCCCGCGCGCCGCGCACGGTCAGCCAGCCGCTGGGCTTGCGGTGCGTGAGCGGCAGCGGCACGACCTTCCTGCCGGAGAGGTACTGGCCGGTCAGCGAATCCGGGCAGGCCATGATCTCCTCCGGCGTGCCGGCGGCCATGACCTTACCTCCGTTGATGCCTGCGCCGGGGCCGATGTCCACGATGAAGTCGGCGGCGCGCATGGTGTCGGCGTCGTGCTCCACCACGATGAGCGTGTTGCCCAGGTCGCGCAGATGGCGCAGCGTGCCCAGCAGCTTTTCGTTGTCCGACTGGTGCAGGCCGATGGACGGTTCGTCCAGTATGTAGAGCACGCCGGTGAGCCCGGAGCCGATCTGCGTGGCTAGCCGGATGCGCTGGGCCTCGCCGCCGGAGAGCGTGCCCGCCGAGCGGGAGAGGGTGAGGTATTCCAGACCGACGTCGGTTAAGAAGCTCAGCCGCGCGTCGATCTCCTTGAGCAGCTGCCGGGCGATGATCTGCTCCTTTTCAGTGAGCTGCAAGTCCCGGAAGAACTGCCGGGCCTTGACCACGGTGAGCGTGGAGATGTCGTAGATGGACTTGCCCGCGATGGTGACGCTCAGCGCCTCGCGGCGCAGGCGCCTGCCGCCGCAGTCGGGGCAGGTGATGTTGGCCATGTAGTCCTCGTAGGTGGACTTCATGCTCTCGGATGTGGTCTCCCGATAGCGGCGCTCCAGGTTGGTGATGACGCCCTCGAAGGGCACGCTGAAGCTGCCGCTGCCGCTGGCGCGTTCGTACTCCACGCGAATCTTCTTCCCCCGCGTGCCGTAGAGCACGGCGTTCATCTGCTCCTCGGTGAGCGACGACACCGGCGCATCCAGCGAGAAGCCGTAGGCATCGGCCAGCCCGCGCAGGTAGCTGGCGGCCATCGAGCCGGGCTCGGAGGTGTTCCAGCCGGTCACCTTGATCGCGCCCTCGTTGAAGGACAGACTTCGGTCTGGGATGATGATATCCGGGTCCATCTTGAGCAGCACGCCCAGGCCCGTGCAGGTGGGGCAGGCGCCGTAGGGGTTGTTGAAGGAGAACAGCCGGGGCTCCAGCGCCTCGATGGAGATGCCGCAGTCCGGGCAGGCGTAGTTCTGGGAGTGGAGCGTTTCTCGACCGGATTCGGTTTCGATCACGTTGACCAGGCCGCCGCCCAGGTTGAGCGCGGTCTCCAGCGAGTCGGTGAGGCGCTGCTGGAGGTCGGGGCGGATGATGATGCGGTCGACCACGATCTCGATGGTGTGCTTCTTGGTCTTGGCGAGCTTGGGGGGATCGGAGAGCTCGCACAGCTCGCCGTCGACCCGGGCGCGGACGAAGCCCTTCTTCTGCATGTCCTCGAAGAGCTTGGAGTACTCGCCCTTGCGGCCGCGAATGACCGGGGCCAGCAGCATGATGCGCGTGCGCTCGGGCAGCGCGGTGATGCTGTCGATGATCTGGTCGACGCTCTGGCGCTCGATCACCCGCCCGCACTCGGGGCAGTGGGGCACGCCCACGCGAGCGTACATCAGGCGCAGGTGGTCGTAGATCTCCGTGACCGTGCCCACGGTGGAGCGGGGGTTGCGGCTGGTGGTCTTTTGGTCGATGGAGATGGCGGGGGACAGGCCCTGGATCAAATCCACGTCGGGCTTGTCCATCTGGCCCAGGAACTGCCGGGCGTAGCTGGACAGGGATTCGACGTAGCGCCGCTGGCCCTCGGCGTAGATCGTGTCGAAGGCGAGGGAGGATTTGCCCGAGCCGGACAGGCCGGTCATCACGATCAGCTTGTTGCGGGGGAGGTCGATGTCGATGCTCTTGAGGTTGTGCTGCCGCGCGCCGCGGATGCGGATGAAATCGTTCATGGGGAGGTCTCCTGTTTGCGAAAGGGGTTTCGCACTTTCTTTTTTGGTGGGTCAGACTTTGGTCTGTTGAGGCTGAAAAGCCTTGTTTTTGCGCCTCACGGCGATGCCGCCTGGAAGGCGGCATGGGATTGCGCCTGCGGGCGCATGCCGCTTTTTAAGCGGCATGGGGTTCGGAATCCCCACTGGGGATTCCGGTCAGCGACGGCCCGCAGGGCCGTCGCTGCTGCCTCACGGCAGGGGCCCCTCC
>CANQGC010000230.1 GCA_947600345.1 uncultured Clostridia bacterium | reverse complement strand
AGGAGCTTTGACGGATTCAGAGGGGCCGCGTGGAGCGGTCCCTCTGAATGCTGCTTGGATTTATGCGCATCGGATCGTTGGCGCGCTATTTCAGCTTGCGCACGCTATCGCGCAGTATCGGCGTGGTCTCCACCACGGTCTTGAGGCACAGTCCGTCCGGAAACTCGGCCATGTGGATCAGCCGCTTCACGGCGAGCTCGCTGATCTGGCGCTTGGGCACGTCCAGCGTGGTCAGCGCGGGGGAGGTGATGCGGCCGAAGGGCATGTTGTCCATGCCGACCATCGAGACGTCCTCCGGCACCCGTATGCCCCGCTCGCTCAGCGCGCGCATCGCCCCGGCGGCCATGATGTCGTTCACCGCGAAGAAGCCAGTGGGGAGGGGGCCCTCCCGCGCGTCCAGCCAGGTGAGCATGTCCCGGTAGGCGCCGTCCATCGTGGGCTCCACCACGGCGACGTCCTCGCCCCTGAGTGCGACGCCCCGCGCCTTCAGCGCCGACTTGAAGCCCCGGTTGCGGTCCAGCATGTTGTTGAAGATGATCGACGAGGTGATCAGCCCCGCGCGCTCGTGGCCGTGGTCGAAGAGGATGTCCCCGGCCTGCCAGCCCGCGGCGTAGTTGTCGATGGAGATCGTGTGGAAGTGCTCCGTCTGGAACAGGCTGTCCAGCATCACCAGCGGGCCCTTGAAGCCGCGGAAGGGCGCGAGGTCCTCCGCGCAGAGCTCCGTCGCCAGCAGGAGCACCGGCGTGTTGGGGTCGCTGAGTATGGCGTCCAGGCGCTCGCGGTAGCCGGAGTCGCGGGTGCTGTCGATGAAGGAGAAGGTCAGCGTGAAGCCCAGGTCCGAGCAGGCGTGCTCCAGGCCGCTGAATAGCTCCGAAAAGAAGGGCGTGTCCATGACCACCAGGCCGCTCCTCTTGTACACGACGAAGCGCACCGCCCGGTTGATGGCGCTCGAGGCGCGGGAGATGTAGCCCATCTCCTCCGCGATCTCCAGTACGCGCCGGCCGGCGTCCGAGTTCTTCTGGCGCTTGCCGGAGAGCACGTTGGAGACCGTGGCGATGGACACGCCCGCCGCCTCCGCGATATCCTTGATGCGTATGTTTTTCCTCTGGGACATATGCGCTTCCTTGCCTGAAACCCGCGTTCAGGCTCTCCTTCGACTCCATTGTAGCACATTAAAATTTCAACGTCAATATTTTACTGAGCAATTTTGGACGATTGCGCGAGGATTTGGCGACCGGACGCAGAAAAAACTGCGACTTGGCCGGAAATCTGCCGGTGAAATTTATACAATGTGCATAAATCATGGAGATGAGAATTGTCACAGTCAATGAAATTTCCCGAAAAGCCCGAGAAAATGCTGATTTACTATTGAAATTTCAATTGAAATTTTATATAATAATCTCGTCGGCAATCCCAGTGATTGCAAACATATTTTTAAGGAGGAACCCCATTATGAAGAAGATCCTTGCTCTGGTTCTGTCTCTGGCTCTGCTGTGCCTGTGCGCGGGCGCGATGGCGGAGGAGCTGCTCCCCGGTGGCGGCAGCAACATCATCTACATCATTACCCCGTCCACGTCCAACCCCTTCTTCAACACCGAGCAGGTGGTCGGCACCGCCAAGGCTGAGGAACTGGGCTACGAAGTGAAGGCCATGTCCCATGACGACGACGCCGCGAAGCAGCTCGAGTACTTCGAGGCCGCCATCGCCGACAAGGCCGCCGCGATCATCTGCGACAACGCCGGTGCGGACGCCTCCATCGAGGCCGTGCAGAAGGCCTACGACGCGGGCATCCCGACCTTCCTGATCGACCGCGAGATCACCCAGAGCGGCATCGCCGTCGCGCAGATCGTCGCCGACAACGCCCAGGGCGCCGCGGCCATCGCCGAGAAGTGGGTTGAGGCCATGGATTACGAGGGCTCCTACGCCGAGCTGCTGGGCCTCGAGTCCGACACCAACTGCCACGTCCGCTCCGACAACTATCATGCCGTCATCGACGAGTATGAGGATCTGAAGATGGTTGCCCAGCAGTCCGCCAACTGGGATCAGACCGAGGCCTATGAGAAGACCGAGGCGATCCTGCAGGCGAATCCGGAGATCACCGGCATCATCTGCGGCAACGACACCATGGCTTGCGGCGCGACCCAGGCTTGCATCGACGCCGGCCGCGACGACATCAAGATCATCGGCCTGGATGGCTCCGACGAGGCTGCCGCCTACATCAAGGATGGCAAGATGGTCGGCACCGCGCTCCAGCAGATCGCTCTGATCACCGAGATGGCTGTCGAGCAGGCGGACGCCTACCTGAAGGGCACCGCCCCCGCCGAGGAGAAGCAGCTGGTTCCCTGCGTGGCGATCACCGCCGACAACGTCGCGAACCTGTCCGCCTTCGTCTACACCGAGTAATTCGGACGGAACCGTGAGAATCCGGCCGGCGCCAACGCGCCGGCCGGATGCGAGCGGGGCCATCGGAACGTCTGGAAGGCAGATGCCTGCCGGCAGGGCCGACGGCCCCGCTTTCAACGTGTCGAAAATAAATTTTCGACACGTTCACGGAAAATCTGAGGATTTTCCGTGAGGAGGAAGAGGACTGCGGTTTCCTGAAAATCTCACGATTTTCCGGGCGGAAACCTGACTGGCAGGTATTGTTTCCTCTGCGCTTACGCTCCGAGGAAACCAAATCCGCCGCGCAGGTCGCCGGATTTGATTCTACTGGCTCAACCGCAAGGTCTTTTGACAGCCTGGACAGGGACCGATGGTCCGCTTTCTTACCGGAATGAAACCGGCATTTGGCTCATAATCCGCCGCCGGGGTTTCCGGCGGGTTGCAGAGGCAATCGCAATTTTAAGGAGAAGATCGCATCATGAAGATGAAGAAGAATATCGCATGGATCCTGCTGCTGGCGCTGTTGGTTTTCGGCCTCAGCGGCTGCGTGAAGATCATCGACAAGGGCACCGAGAGCCAGTACACCGGCGAGGTCGCCTTCGACGCCGCCGCGGACTCCTCGAGCGACTGGGCGCAGATCGTTGAGGAGATCACCGGCAAGGCCCAGGACATCTCCACCGCCATCGAGGCTGGCATTCCCGCCGACGGCGCGGCCGTGACGGGCACGGGCACGGTCTCCGAGTTCGTATCCAAGGCCAGCGGCAAGAAGAATTCGCTGGTGATTGACGTGAACGGCACGGCCGTCACCATGCAGATCGGTTCCATCTACTCGGGCACCGCCATCCGCGACGCCCAGACGCTGAAGGCCTTCGGCTCCTTCGTGGATCAGACCCAGTGGTCCGAGTACGCCAAGGCGCTCAACGCCGAGATGCACGCGCAGGTGGTCGAGCCCCTGGCCATCGATGAGAGCGTCCAGGGCAAATCCATCACCTTTACCGGCGTGGCCACGGGCTCCGGCGCGGACATCACCGTCACGCCCGTCGCCATCACCATCGAGTAAGGAGGAAGAACGATGTACGACGACCCGAATGTCGTCCTCCACTGTGAGAAGATCGACAAGATATACCCCGGCACGAAGGCGCTGGATCAGGTCTCCTTCGACCTGCTCAAGGGCAAGGTCAACGTGCTGATCGGGGAAAACGGCGCGGGCAAGTCCACGCTGATGAAGATGATCGCGGGCATCGAGCAGCCCTCCGCCGGCAAGATGTACATGGACGGCCAGGAGGTCTACTTCAAGAACACCTCCGCCGCCCGGGCGAAGGGCATCGGCATCATCCATCAGGAGCTGAGCCTGTTCCCGAACCTGACCGTATACCAGAACATATTCATGTGCCACGAGAAGAAGAAGGGCTTCTTCCTGGATGACGCCGCGCACCGCGCGGGCGCACAGAAGATCATGGAGCGCCTGGAGCACGAGATCGACCCCAACACCATGGTGGGCGACCTGCGCGTGGGCCAGCAGCAGATGGTCGAGATCGCGCGCAACCTGATCCAGGACGATCTGCGCGTGCTGATCATGGACGAGCCCACCTCGTCGCTGTCTGCGGCGGAGGTGAAGGTGCTGTTCAAGATCATGCGCGAGCTGCTGGCGCAGGGCATCTCCATCGTCTACATCTCCCACCGCCTGGAGGAGATCATGGAGATCGGCGACCACGTGACGATCCTGCGCGACGGCAAGTACGTGGCCGACGCGGATGTGAAGGACATAGAGCTTTCCTGGATCGTGGAGAACATGGTGGGCAAGAACACCCAGTACCACCGCTTCGAGCGCAGTGTGGATCTCGATCATGCCGAGCACATACTGGAGATCAAGAACCTGAGCCTGCCCAAGAAAGGCGGCGGATGGCTGCTGGACAACGTGAACATGTACTTAAAGAAGGGCGAGGTGCTGGGCATCTACGGCCTGCTGGGCGCGGGCCGAAGCGAGCTCTTCGAGTGCCTGATGGGCCTGCATCCCGAGCACAGCGGCGAGATCCTCTACCAGGGCAAGCCGATGAAGGTCGGGCAGATCTCCGATCAGATCAAGAAGGGCCTGGCCCTCGTGCCCGAGGATCGCCAGAGCCAGGGCCTGGTGCAGTCGCTGGACATCTGCAAGAACGCCTCGCTGGCCTCGCTGAACAAGTACCGCAACGGCCCCTTCATGAACTACAGGAAGGAGGAGGAGGCCGTGGACGGGCAGATCAAGGATCTGCACATCAAGGTGGCGGACAAGCATCTGCCGATCCTCTCCCTCTCCGGCGGCAACCAGCAGAAGGTGGTCATCTCCAAGGGCCTGATGACGGAGCCCACGGTGCTCCTGATGGACGAGCCCTCCCGAGGCATCGACATCGGCGCGAAGACCGAGGTGTTCGAGATCATCCACGAGTTCTCCGAGCGCGGGCTCTCGA
>CANQGC010000229.1 GCA_947600345.1 uncultured Clostridia bacterium | reverse complement strand
CCCCACCCCCAGATGCTGGAGGTGGCGGTGTGCGCCTTCGACGCTGCCATGGGCAGGACGCTGGAGGAGCTGGAGGAAGAGGTGAATCCGGATGACCATCTCGGAATGGCTGGCGACGGCAATTGACGCGCTGCGCGCGAGCGAGTGTCCCGACCCGGAGATCGACGCTCGCTGGATCGCCGAGGACGTGCTGGAAATGACCGCCCCGGAGCTGCGCTTCGAGGCGCAGCACCAGCTGACGTCCCGGCAATTGGAGCATCTGAACGACGCGCTGGAGCGCCGCGAGGGCGGCGAGCCGGTGCAGTACATACTGCGCAGGGCCGACTTCATGGGCCTGAAGCTCTACATCGACGAGCGGGCGCTGATCCCCCGCCAGGACACGGAGACGCTGGCCGAGGCCGCCATCGTGGCGCTGCAGGGGAAGAAGCGCGCGCGGGTGCTCGACCTCTGCGCCGGCAGCGGCGCCATCGGGCTTTCCATCGCCACGCTGGTGCCCGGCGCGGAATTGACGCTGGCGGACGCGAGCGCCGGTGCGCTGGAGGTCGCCAGGAAGAACGCCAAGGAGCTCAACGTGGACGCGGAGTTCCGCAAGGGCGACCTGTTCCAGGCGACCGGCGTCGAGCGCTTCGACCTGATCGCCTGCAATCCCCCCTACATACCGACCGGCGAGCTCCCCACGCTGCAGCGCGAGGTGCGCCGCGAGCCCGAAATGGCGCTGGACGGCGGTCCGGACGGCCTGGCCTTCTACCGGCGCATCGCCGCGGAGGCCGGAGCGCACCTGAACCCCGGCGGCAGCATCTACCTGGAGGTGGGCGCCGGGCAGGCGCAGGACGTGCTGGCGCTGATGCGAAGCGGCCTGAGCTTCGCGGACGCGGGCACCGTCAAAGACCTGAACGGCATCGAGCGCGTCGTGTGGCTGAGGATGAACTGAAACCGCAACGAAGCGAAGTTAGGAGACAGAATGGCCGAATACAACGAATTGGAGCGCATCGCCCGCCAGTTGGAGAGCATCGAGGGGCGATACGAGGAGCTTTCCATTCGCATCACGCTGCCCGAGGTCATCTCGGACAGCGCGCTGTTTGCGAAGCTGATGCGCGAGCACGCGGAGCTGAGCGAGCTGAACGACATCGCCGTGCGCTTCCGCGGCCTGCGGGAGCAGATCGCCCAGGCGCGGGAGATGCTCGACGATCCCGAGATGCGCGATCTGGCGAAGGAGGAGCTGTCGGAGCTCGAGCCCAGGCTCGAGGCGGCCGCCCAGGAGGCGCGCATCGCCCTGCTGCCCAAGGACCCCGACGACCGCAAGAACGCCGTGCTGGAGGTTCGCGCCGGCGCCGGCGGCGACGAGGCCGGGCTGTTCGCGGCGGACCTTCTGCGCATGTATTCCCACTACGCCGATTCCCAGGGCTGGAAGTTCGAGATCATCGAGGACGGCTCCACCGAGCTGGGCGGTGTGAAGGAGAGCGTGGCGCTGATCCAGGGCAAGGACGTATTCCGCAAGCTCAAGTACGAATCCGGCGTGCATCGCGTGCAGCGCGTGCCGGTGACGGAGAGCTCCGGCCGCATCCACACCTCCACCGCCACGGTGGCGGTGCTGCCCGAGGCCGAGGACGTGGAGATCGAGATCAACCCGAGCGACCTGCGCATCGACACCTACCGCGCCTCCGGCGCGGGCGGCCAGCACGTCAACCGCACGGACTCCGCCGTGCGCATCACCCACATCCCCACCGGGCTCGTGGTCACCAGCCAGGACCAGCGCAGCCAGATCCAGAACCGGGAGCAGGCCATGCGCGTGCTGAAGTCCCGGCTGTACGACCTGGAGCGCCAGAAGCAGCAGAGCGAGTACGCCGGGCGGCGCAAGGGCCAGGTGGGCACCGGCGACCGCTCCGAGCGCATCCGCACCTACAACTTCCCCCAGGGCCGCGTGACCGACCATCGGATCGGACTGACGCTGTACAAGATCGATTCCATCATCAACGGCGACCTCGCAGAGATCATCGACGCGCTGACGCTGGCGGAGCAGACCGCGCTGCTGGCGGAGGAGCAGGGCTGACGCGCACTCCGCGCAAAAGAAGAGGAGATTTGCTTGAACACCCGGATACTCAAACCCGGCGCGGCGGCGCTCACCGAGGCCGCCGCGCTGATTCGCGCCGGTTCCCTGGTCGGCATGCCCACGGAGACGGTGTACGGCCTGGCGGCGAACGCGCTGGACCCGGACGCCGTGCGCGCCATCTACGAGGCCAAGGGCAGGCCCGGCGACAACCCGCTGATCGTGCACATCGCCGATCGATCCCAGCTGGACGCGCTGATCTCCGGCGCGCCCTCCCCCGCGGCGCAGCGCCTGATGGACGCCTGCTGGCCGGGGCCGCTGACGCTGATCTTCCCGAAGTCGGAGGCCGTTCCCATGCGCACCACCGGCGGGCTGGACACCGTGGCCGTGCGCATGCCCTCCCACCCGGTGGCCCGGGCGCTGATCGCGGAGAGCGGGCTTCCCCTGGCCGCGCCCAGCGGCAACCGCTCCGGGCGGCCCAGCCCCACCACCGCGGCGCACATGCTCGAGGACATGAACGGCCGCATCCCGCTGATCCTGGACGGAGGCCCCTGCGGCGTGGGCGTGGAATCCACGGTGCTGGACGTGACCGGCCCGGTGCCCCGGGTGCTGCGGCCCGGCGGCGTCTCCCCCGAGTGCGTGCGGGAGATCTGCGGCGCCTGCGAGGTGGACGGCGCGGTGATGCGCCCGCTGAGGGAGGGCGAGACGGCCCGCTCGCCGGGCATGAAGTACCGCCACTACGCGCCGAGCGGGAGCCTGACCATCTACCGGGGCGGCGCCGAGGCCGCCTCCGCCGCCATCCGCGCCGCCTACGACCGCGCCGAGGCGGCGGGCGAGCGGCCGCTGATCCTGGCGCTGGAGGCAAACCTCCCCCGCTACGGCTCGCGCCGGACGCGCTCGCTGGGCCGCGACGCCGGCGAAGCCGCCCAGCGCATCTTCGCCGCGCTGCGGGAGGCCGACGAGCTACGCGCGGAGGCGATCCTCTCCGAGGCCGTGGACACCGGCGGCATCGGCCTGGCCGTGATGAACCGCCTGGGCCGGGCGGCGGCGTTCCACATCGAAGAGGTCTGAAGCGCAGTGGATCATGGGCAACCGTCAGTCGACATTATATAGGTAACCATTCCCCCTTTTGTTTCCGACGGGAAAGCGAGGTGCCGCGCCGTGCGAATCCTGATCGCCGAGGATGAGGCGGACCTGAACCGGGTCATCGCCAAGAAGCTGAAGTCCGAGGGCTACAGCGTAGATTGCTGCTTCGACGGGGAGGAGGCGCTGCACTGCCTGTGCATGGCCCGCTACGACGCCGCCGTGCTGGACATAATGATGCCCAGGCTCGACGGCTACGGCGTCGTGCGCGCGCTGCGGGAGCGGGGCATCGCCACGCCGGTGCTCTTCCTCACCGCCCGCGACACCGTGGAGGACAAGGTGCGGGGGCTCGATCTGGGCGCGAACGACTACCTGGTCAAGCCCTTCTCCTTCCTGGAGCTGACTGCCCGGCTCCGGGTGCTGACGCGCACCGCCATCGGAAGCCCCACCAACCGCTTCACCGCCGGAGATTTGACGCTGGACGCGGACAGCCGCCTGGTGCGGCGGGCCGGGCAAACCATACAGCTGACCGCCCGGGAGTACGCGCTGCTCGAGCTGCTGATCCGCAACAAGAACCGGGTGCTCAGCCGCGAGGTGATCGAGGAGAAGCTCTGGAACTTTGACTACGAGGGCGGCACCAACGTGATCGACGTCTACATCCGCTACCTGCGCAGGAAGATCGACGAACCCTTCGATACCAAGCTGATCCACACCGTCCGGGGCGCGGGCTACATGCTGCGGGACGAAGGCTGAACCCATGAAGACGATACGGGCGAAAATTACAATCTGGTTCTCGGCGCTATTCATGGTGCTGGTGATGGTCGTGATGGCGCTGCTCTTCCTGGTGGGCCGCTATACGGTGTACAGCAGCACCCAGGACCGCCTGCGCGAGCTGGTGAGCGCCAACGTCGACGAGCTGGAATACATCGAGCCGGACGAGCACTGGGACGCCGAGCGCGGCGACGTCTACTTCCCCTGGGGCGAGGGCACGCTGGAGATCGACGACGACTTCCTGACCTCCGCCAACGGCGTCTACGTCTCGCTCTACGACGGGGATTCGTTCCTCCATGGCGAGGATCCCATCGGCCTCGGCCCGGACGCCCTCCCCCTTTCGGACTCCCAGCTTCGCAAAACCAAATACGGCCGGGACGAATACTACGTATTCGACATGCGCGTGCCTATAGAGGGGCTCGAATCCCTCTGGCTGCGCGGCGTGATCGACACCGATGAGGATGTTCCCGTGCTGCTGCGCGTGAGCCTGTACATACTGATCGCGCTGCCCATACTGGCGGTGCTGACCATCTACGGCGGCTACCGGCTGGCCAAGCGGGCGCTGCAGCCGCTGCACGACATCAGCGCGCAGGCCAGCAGCATCGGCTCCGGCTCCGACCTGACCCGGCGCATCGAGACCGGCCGCGAGAGCGAGGAGACGCAGCGGCTGGTGGACGCCTTCAACGCCATGTTCGAGCGCCTGCACAATTCCTTTGAGGCCGAGAAGCAGTTCACCTCGGACGCCTCCCACGAGCTGCGCACGCCCGTTTCGGTGATCCTGGCCGAGTGCGAGTACGCGCTGAGCGAGGACGATCCCGCCGAATGGCGCGAGGCGCTGGAGGTGATCTCCCGCCAGGGCGCGAAGATGTCCCGCATGATCGACGACCTGCTCACCTTCACTCGCATCGAGCGCGGCACCATCGCCGTGAAGTGGGAGGAGATCGAC
>CANQGC010000228.1 GCA_947600345.1 uncultured Clostridia bacterium | reverse complement strand
CCGCTGGTGGTGCGCGACGAGCGGCTGATGCAGCGCGAGGCCTACCGCTACGAGCTGCCCAGCGCCGACGCGGATCTCACGCTCCAGGGCACGGTCTACTCCGAGATGCTCGGCGCGATGACGCAGCAGCGCACCGCGTGGATCGAGAGCATGCGCCTGACCTACCCCGGCAGCGTCGTAGCCAGCGACACCGGCGGCGTGCCCGGCGTGATCGAGACGATGACGCTTGAGGACCTGGCCGACTTCCACAAGACCTACTACCATCCCTCGAATTCGCTGATGGTGCTCTACGGCGATTTGGACGTGGAGCCCTTCCTGGAGCTGATCGACGGCGAATATCTGAGCGAATTTGACCGCGCCGAGGTCGATCTGTCCGACTCGGGCTACACGCCCATCTCCGGCGATGTGGAGAAAAGCGTCACCTTCCCCGTGGGCGAGAACGACGCGGCGGAGACCTACATGAACTACGGCATTCCGCTGCCCGGCATGAGCATCGTGGAGCTCGATCAGATGAATCTGGCATTGGGCGCGATGCTGCAGAACGGCCAGCCCTTCGACCAGCTGGTGAAGCAGCGGCTGCCGGGCGTGTCCATTGTGCCGCAGTACAACGTTGAGGGTCCGTGTCCGTGCCTGATGTTCGCGGTATCCGGCGCGGCGCCGGAGCAGAAGGACGAGGTGCGCTCCGTGATTCGCGATGGCATCGCCGCGACGCTGGAAACGGGCCTCGATCCCGAGCTGCTGGCCGCCGCCGTGCTCTCCGAGCGCATGCGCCAGGCGAAGCTCGCGGACGACACCGCGGCAGTGGACGCAGCCCAAGCCATCATCGACCTCTGGGGAATCGCCGGCGACCCGCTGGCCTTCCTGGAGGAGGACGGCTTCAGGCAGAATTTGCAGAGCTATTTGGACGAGGGCGCGTTCGACGCCGTAATGAACAAGTACCTGGCGAACCCCGCCGCCACCAGCCTGCTGGTCTCCACCGGCGAGCCCGGATTGAAGGAGAAGCAGGACGCCGAGCTGAAGCAAAAGCTCGCGGACATGAAGGCGGCCATGAGCGAGGAGGAGATCGCGGAGCTGGTCGAACAGCACGACGAGTTGGAGCGCTGGGCCGCCGAGAACGACGCCAGCGTGTCCGTCGTGCCGATGCAGGCGGTGGATGTGCAGTCGCTGCCCGAGGAGGTCGTCGAAGCCACCGCCAGCGACGAGGAGCTGGATGGGCTGCGCGTGGTCTCCTCCGAGGTGGACAGCGACTTGATGGACATCAACCTCTACCTGGATGCCTCGGCGATCCCGGCGGAGAAGCTGGACGCGGCCGCGCTGTCGATGGACCTGGTGGGAATGATCTCCACCGAGAATTACGATGCCGCGTCGCTCGGCAGCCGCATCGTCGCCACGACCGGCGACATCACCACGAAGCTGGCCACCATCCGGCAGGATGATTTGAGCTACGCACCCTACGCGCAGATCACCTTCTCCTGCTTCCCGGAGGATCTGGACGCGACGTTCGACCTGGTCGAGGAGATCCTGCTGCGCACGAAATTTGATCCCGACGAGGTGCAGACCACCTGCGCCGCCCAGGCGCCGATGATGGAGTCCGGCATCGATCCCTACGAATACGCGACCTGGCTGGCCGCGGCGGTGGCCTCCGAGGGCCACTCCTACGACCTGCGCCTGGGCGGCATCGAACTGACTCAGACGGTCAAGCGCGCGGCGGAGATGGATGAGGCGGAGCTTTCGCCGTTTGTCCAGGACATGAAGGACATGACCGCGCTGTTGTGCAACCGCAACGGCATGATCCTGACCGTGGCGGGCAGCGCGGAAAACATCGCCGCCGCCACCGAGCGGACGCAGGAGATGCGCGCGCTGTTCGACGACGCGCAGCACGAGGCGGTGGACTACAGCGAAGCGCTGGCGCGGCCGAAGAACATCGCTGCGACCTATGGAAGCGACGCCGTGATCAACATCGTCTCGCTGCCGTTCGATGCGCTGGGCATGGAATACAGCGGCAAGCTGCAGGCGTTCACGTCGGCGGTGACGGGCCTGGTTCTGATCCCGGTGATGCGCAACACCTACAGCGTCTACACGCCCATGTTCGAGCTGACGCGCGCGTTCGCGGTGCTGACCGCCTACCGCGACCCGAGGCTGCGGGAGACGTACACCGAGGTATTGCCGTCGCTGGCCGACGCGGTGCGCGGGCTGGAGATCAGCCAGGAGGAATTGGACGGGTACATCACCAATGCGTACAGTTTGCTGGCCGACCCGTACGGGCCGTTTGAGAACGCGGCGACGGCCATCGACGACGCGCTGCGGAATCGAAACAGCTTCGAGCGCAAGCGCACGGAGATGCAGGAGCTCAAGCAGACCACACCCGAGGACATCATCGCCTACGCGGACATACTGGACAAGCTGGCCGCCGACGGCGCGCGCATCAGCGTGGGCAGCCCCCAGCTGATCCAGGGCGCGAGCGATCTGTTCGACGAGGTGGATACCTGGCTGACGGAGTGACGCGTCTCCGAGCGAGCGGGGCCGAAGCGGTCCGGCGGGAAAGCTTCCGCCGCTTCGGCCCCTCGCCATTGAGATTCGCAGGAAATGAAGGGCCGGGGCGGAAGGGAGATCCTTCTCCGAGCCGGCGCGGATGGCCTGCGGATTTGTTATTTTACAAAGTAAACTATTTGCTTTTCGACGCCGTTTGTGCTATGATGGCAACATGATTTTTGTGTGGAAGGGAGCCGGTTCGCTTGTATGACATCGCCGTTTGCGACGACGACGGCGACTTCGTCGCCAGGTTTCGCACGCTTCTGTCCGAGATCATGGCCGAGCGCGGCGCCGCCTTCCAGCTCTCCTCCTTCTCCGATCCCGGGGCGCTGCTGCGCGCCTTCAACTCCGGCGCGCGCTTCAGCCTGATCTTTCAGGATATACTCTTCGGCGTCGAGAAGGGGATCCGCTTCGCGCGCATGCTCCGCGAGAGCGACCGGGACTTCGAGCTCGTGTTCGTCACCAACAATCCCGAGTTTGCCGCCGAGAGCTTCTCCGCGTTTCCGCTCTCCTTCCTCGTCAAGCCCGTGACCTCCGAGGCCCTCGCCCGCGTGGTGGACCGCTTCCTCGAGCGCCGCAGCCCCCTCGTATTGCAGCTCACGACCCCGCAGGGGCTATTGCGCATTCCGCTCTCCGACGCGCTCTACTTCGAAATCTACGGCCACAACGTCGTCATCCACCTGGCCGACGGCAGCGAGAAGACCTGGCGCGGCGCGCTCCACGAGCTGGAGGCCGAGCTTCCGCCCAACTGCTTCGTGCGCACCCACCGCAGCTTTCTGGTCAATCTGGCCCAGATCTCCGAAATCGAGCGCGGGCAGGTGCGCCTGTCCGCGGGCGGCTTCGTGCCCATCAGCCGGTCCGCCTACGACCACGTCATCGCCAGCATGATCGCCTTCGATCATCGCAGGCGATCTACGGGTTAGTGGCGCTTTGGTGGCAGGAGGGGTGTCAAAAAAACGTCCGGCATGGTGAGTGCCGGGTGGGGTTTGGAAGGGAATGCGGAAGGTTCGTTTGCTCTTTGGCCCGGAAAGCTCTTGCTTTCCGGGCCAAAACTCGCATCGGAGCGGCCCGCGGTATGGGGGCGATGATGCGTTGGTGCGCACTGCCCGGCTTGGATTGAGGCCGCGGGCCGCTTGGGTGACGGGGTGACGGGGGCTACGCTGGGCGCTGCCCAGACCTGCTTAAGGACCTGAGGTCCTTAAGAATCTCCCTTCTGGGGTTACGGCGGGGCTGGTTGCGGTGCCCGTCGTTCCTGGATTCGCCTTGCTAGCCCCGCTTGCGAACGAGCGTGCTCGCATTCGGGCTGGGCGTCGGTGTCGGCGTGGGCGTCGCCTGGGACAGGCCCGGATCCTTCGGGATCGAGGGGCGCGAGGGCAACGGCTGCACCGGCTGCACCGGAGACTGCAAGGGCGTGGGCTCACGAAGGCCGCCGTTCACGCCGTCCAGCTCGTCGTCGTTCAGTTCCGTGCCCCAACCGGCATTCTTGTCAATCTTCATTCTTCCTCTCCTCCATTTCGCTTCGGTTGCGCCGCGCGCCCCGGGCGCGCGGCCTTCGTTCCACCTCTATTATTCCATGAAACCGCCCCTTTGTCAATGCGCATGGCGCGAACGGTCGATATGCGTCCCAAACGGTTCCGGCGGAAGGCTTAAGGCAACACCGCATAGATAAGGTGGTCGGCAGGCGCATGAATTTTTCAAGGTTGGAATCCCTTTGGGATTCCAAGTCTGCCCTTATGGGCAGACCGCGACGGTCGAATCCGAAGGATTCGAGCGCCGCGCCGCAGATGCAAGTGCAGATTCCGAAGGCTTACTGGAGGTAGAAGGTCGAAATCCCCACTGGGGATTTCGAGTCGACCCTCATGGGCCGACCGCGACGGTCGAATCCAAAGGATTCGAGCGCCGCGCCTCGAGGAATTTGCACGCCGCAGATGGCGGAAAAGGTATCGCCTGACGCGCCGCCGTTCTGTACGGTGTTGCCTTAAAACCGCGAAAAAATTAGGGGCTTTTCTGGACAGATGTTTCGCCTTATGATAGAATGAATACATAGAACGAATTCATGGGAATATTGCGCTCCCCCGGAGTGGAGATGGGTGGAAGCTTGCGCCCGAACCGGCGGGCGCGGTTCTTGCATGATTTTGCTTGAAATCTGAATAAACATACAGGAGGTATCCCCATGACCAACGAACGGCGACCCGAGAACATGATCCGCATCACGACCCCGGAGCTGGCGCAGGCGTTCATTGACGAGCAGGTGGCGGCGCTGCGCGAACAGGTGGGAGGCAGGAAGGTGCTGCTGGCGCTGTCCGGCGGCGTGGACTCGTCGGTGGTGGCGG